>CAMAQF010000014.1 GCA_945860265.1 Emticicia agri
CAAGGAGTTTTCGCTATCAATGAACGGTTGGAATAGGTAAAATCGGTAAAATAAAAGATCATGTTCGCTTAAAAAAAACGTTCACAGGCACTAAAAATATAGATAACAATTATTCCATTTTTTTCACAAATATCTGATAATCAGCGAGTTGTCTCACAGTTGATTATCAGATATTTTTATTTCAAAAAACGCTACCATTATCAAGTAGATTCATCATCGAACCCTACATTTTTGCAAAATCCTATTAACAACTCTATCAAACCTTTGGAGAATATTAAGTAATAATGCTAACTTACAGCATTATTGTAAAATAACTATTCAATCTTAAACTCTTCCTTAAAATATGAAATCAAAAGTTCTTGGTTTGCTACTGTGTAGTGCATTTTTATTCCAAAATTGTACCTCAAAAAAAGAAGAATCTACTTCAGTTGATTCGACAGCAACAGTAAATAAAATTGAAAAAATAAGCTATGGTAAACTCCCAACTGGTGAAGCAGCAGACCTTTACACATTAAAAAACAGTGCTGGAATGGTTGTGAAAATTACTAATTATGGTGGAATTATTACTTATTGGTCAGCTCCAGACAAAAAGGGAAAATATGCTGATGTGACATTAGGATGTGATTCTTTGGGTGGCTATCTTAATAGTTCGCCATTTTTTGGTGCATTGGTTGGTCGATATGGAAATAGAATCGCAAAGGGTAAATTTACGCTTGATGGAAAACAATATACATTGGCTCAAAATAATGGTGTTAACTCCCTCCACGGCGGTAAAAAAGGATTTGATAAAGTTATTTGGGCAGCAACCCCAATTGATGGTGAAGAACCTCAACTAAAACTTACCTATACCTCTCCTGATGGCGAGGAAGGCTATCCTGGAAAATTGGACGTTGAGGTGGTTTATACTTTACAAAAAGATAATTCATTAAAGATTGATTATAAGGCAAATACCGATAAGCCAACGGTTATTAACTTAACAAATCATGCATACTTCAATCTTTCGGCCGATTTTAGCAAAGAAATCCTTGATCACGAAGTGACCCTCATCGCAAATAAATTTTTACCAGTTGATGAAACCCTAATTCCAACTGGAGAATTGAAAGTGGTGGCAGGAACACCTTTTGATTTCACAAAATCATTCAAAATTGGTGCACGAATCAATGATGCGAAAGATGTTCAAATTAGATACGGCAAGGGTTATGACCATTGTTGGGTAGCAACAGATTTGAGCAAAACTTTGAAAACGATTGCCAGTGTTTACGAACCAACTTCGGGGCGTGTAATGGAAGTCTTGACAACCGAACCGGCAGTGCAGTTTTACACAGGAAATTTCTTAGATGGAATGCCAGTGGGAAAAGGTGTTAATTATAAATTTCGTACGGGATTTTGCCTAGAAACACAACATTATCCAAATTCACCAAATCAGGCAAATTTCCCAACAACTATTTTAAGACCAAACGATACTTATACAACGACAACAGTCTATAAGTTTTCAGCAAGGTAAAAAAAGGATAGTTTTACAGAAGGCTTCGCTTAAAGCGAAGCCTTCTGTGATTAACTTAACTCAATAAACTTTCCATTCTCAATGTTACGGCTAGCTTATGTGCTTCTAATGATTCAGCTTCAGCCATTAACTCTACTATTGGGCCAATATTCAGAATTCCCTCCTTTGATATTTCTTGGAAAGTAATTTTCTTGACAAAACTATCAACCGATACACCACTGTAAGCACGAGCGTAACCGTTGGTTGGTAATGTATGGTTTGTGCCAGAAGCATAATCTCCACAAGATTCGGGTGTATAATTTCCTAAAAATATTGAACCTGCATTTATTATCTTTTCGCCAACTTCATTATAATTTTCTACTGCTAAAATTAAATGCTCAGGAGCATATTCATTCAACATATCTATACAATCTTCTTGATTTTCGAGCAAAAAAAGCTTAGAGTTTTCGATTGCTTTGGCAGCTAAATCTTTTCTTGGTAAACGATTCAATTGGCCAGAAACAGCTAAATTTACTGCAGAAACAAACTTCTTACTCGTAGAAACCAACAAAACTTGGCTATCAGCACCATGTTCGGCTTGTGAAAGTAAATCGGCAGCCACAAACGAAGGCACAGCCGAATCATCCGCCATAACTGCTACTTCTGATGGCCCTGCAGGCATGTCAATCGCCACGCCTTCTTTGCTCAATAATTGTTTGGCAGCTGTTACATATTGATTGCCCGGACCAAATATTTTATATACCTGGGGAATCGTTTCAGTTCCATAAGCCATAGCGGCAATGGCTTGAGCTCCTCCTATTCTGAAAACCTTGGTGATTCCGACTAATTTTGCTGCATAATAAATCGCTGGATGATTGCTCGGTGAACATAAAATTCGTTCTTGACATTCAGCGATTTGGGCAGGAATTCCCAACATTAATACCGTTGAAAAAAGCGGTGCAGTTCCACCTGGAATATAGAAACCTACCTTCTGGATACCTACACTTTTTCTCCAACATCTTACACCTGCCATTGTTTCAATAACTTCGGGAGATTGCTTTTGTGATTCGTGAAAAGCATAAATATTTTTGTAAGCTTGTAAAATCGCTTCCTTCAATTCTGCTGAGAGCTGACTTTCGGCTGCATCAATTTCTTCTTGAGAAACTTGAAAATTGTTAAGTTCGATTTTATCAAATTTCAAGGCAAACTCTTTGAGAGCTGCATCGCCTTCGAGTTTTACTTTTTGTAAAATGGGCAATACTTTCTGCTCAATTTCAGCCATTTCTTGTACAGGCCGAGTAAGTAAGTGCTTCCATTCAGAGCGTTGTGGAAATGATATAATATTCATTTAATTTTTTCTAAAAATTCTTTACTCTATGATTGTATCAAAAATCGTATCCATATCTACCTCAAAACCTTGTAAAACTTGGCTTTTTATCGTTTTTTCAGCAATTGGTAATGCTTGAAATCTGTCTCCTTCTAATAAATATTGATGAATTATCTGCTCGTAAGGATAAACAACCCAGTACTCTTTCACACCCGCTTGTTCATAAATTTGAAATTTTTGACTCATTTCTAATCTAGAATTTCCAAGTGACAAAATTTCAATAACTAATTCAGGAGCTCCAATACAACCTTGTTTTTTAATTTTTGTGGTATCGCAAATTACACACAAATCAGGCTGAACAACAGTTTCACCTTCTCCTTTAATTGATGGCAAATATACATCGAATGGAGCAGCTATCACTTTGCAATACTTTCTCTGAAGAAAGTACGCTAAGTTATAATGTAAATTACCACTAATTATTTGATGTGTACTCGTCGGTGCGGGTGACATTTTGGCAATATAACCACGCAACAATTCAACTCTTTCTTGAAATTTCCAAGAAAGATAATCCTTGAAGGTATAAGCCTTTGTAAGGTCTAATTGTTCGATGCTTGTTATCATTTCAATTTTGAATCATTTGTTTTATACTTAACCAAAAATGGTTCGCGTAAATTCGGATATTTACTTGCCTCATTATTAGTACTTTGTGCCGATCGACGGTCGCCTTTGAACCTTTGCAACTCTGTGCCTTTTGAGCAAAACCAATTCCCGTTTAGCGAATAGATGTTCAATAAATCATTTTTTCAATTGGAATCACTAGAATACCCTCTGCCCCTGCCGAACGAATTGCTTCGATGTTTTCCCAAAACTGATTTTCTTCCAAAACAGAATGAATCGAACTCCAACCTTCCATTGCCAATGGCACGATGGTTGGGCTTTTCATCCCCGGAATCATATTAATGATGTCTTGGAGTTTATCATTTGGAGCATTTAACAAAATGTATTTATAATTTTGAGCCGTTTGAACAGCTTTTACTCTGAATAACAATTTGTTGAGTGTATCGTGTTTCTCTTTTGATAATTTTTTATTTGAAATTAAAATTGCTTCCGAACGAAAAATTGTCTCAACTTCTTTTAGACCATTGCTCAAAAGTGTACTTCCCGAGCTTACAATATCGCAAACACCTTCAGCTAAACCAATACTCGGTGCAATCTCGACCGAACCGCTTATTTCGTGAATTTCTACTTTTACCCCTTGCTCCTTCAGATAATTACCCAAAATACGAGGGTAAGAAGTTGCAATACTTTTTCCTTGAAAATCATTGATACTATTGTATTCTATACCACGAGGAACAGCAATCGATAGTCGGCATTTTGAAAAACCTAAGCGATACGTAATTTCGGCCTTACGATTTGATTCAATAAATACATTTTCCCCTACAATACCGATATCAGCTACACCATCTTCCACATAACCTGCAATATCATCATCTCTTAAAAAAAGAAACTCCGCTGGAAAATTTGATGAGGATGTTTTGAGTTTTCCTGTACCGCTTTCAAACTTTATTCCACACTCTTTAAACAATCTAAACGAATCCTCACTTAATCTACCCGATTTTTGGAGGGCAATTCTCAATATTGAATCTGTATTTGGCATTTGAATCGAAAAATTTCTTTGGTCAATGCACAAAATTAGCTTAATCGGATGTCAATGACAAAATATTATTCGGTTATCAGCAAAAACATTTAATAATAATATCAAAAAAAACATTCAAAAAGTTTTAAAAAAATAAATTCACGACCTTTAAAAATCGTAGTATTTTGCGGCGATTATTTTTTGTATTTTCAAAATTTAGGTTATTTCTTGAAACTAATCTATTTTTGAAGAAAAAAGACTTCTTGAATAATGAAAAACATATTTTCACTGATTTTATTTATACTTTCTATTGCTCCCACGTTTGCCCAAAAACTTACTGATAAACAAATTGAAGGCTACCTCGAAGCACTCAAAAAAGAAGAAATTATCACTGAATTTGGTAAAGACACTTATTTGAAGATTGTAAATAAAGAAGACAAAACTTTTCAACAACGTTTTGTTAGTGTTGGTGCAATAAGTCAATTTACGAAAAACCAAGTGCTGGAATCGCTAATCAAATCTCGAACTTCCATTTTAGGATTTCTTGGTGTATTTGAATTAATGAGAAATATTGGCTCAGGAGCCGACGAACTCGTTCGTTTACGAGAATTATCCGAAAAAATGCTTGGGGACAATATGCTATTCAAAACAGAAATAGAAGGGGATATAAAACTCAATAACCCGTTTACTTTTTTGAAAATTGAGCAAAACCTCAGACCGTCCAAAGATAAATACAGAGAATTAGCTACCAAACTCAAAGCAATAAATCTTATCGACGAAAAAGTTTATAACGAACTGATTGTTTGGCTAAAAAAAGACCAAATTAAACTCATCAAAGATTTTGGCTTCTTTGTTTATGCTGCACGACAAACTTACTTTTATGATAATTATACCTCATTGAGGGCAACCCAATTTTCGTTAATTGATAGCTTGCAACACAAAAATATGTTATCGATCAATAATGCCAATTACATCAAGAATTCATATCAAGACTATGAACTTAAAAGTAAAGTAGAGATTTTGTCTTATTGCAAAAATGTTATACTGATTCCTGCTGAACAAAAAAATTTGACTCGAAGTGAAATTTATGAGTCTTATTGGAAAGAAATTAAACAAAAACTTATTCCAAATTTTGACTTTAGAGACATTCAACTGAGTGAAATCATTAAAAAAGAAGAAAGTTATCATCCAAATGTATCAAATATTCCAATCAAAAATCCTTTTGCTGGTAGCCCAAATAAGTTTAAAATGAGCTACCAAGTCAATAATAAATCCTATACTCAGAAAGCTGATACAGATTTTTCTTTAATAAAAACAATTAAAAACAATATACCTCCTTATATTGACATCGACTCTTCAATCATTCAATCTTATGCAGCGGCATTTTCGTTTTTGACAGGCTTTACGAGTAAAGATTTCCAATCAATCAATGATTTTCTGACCGACCAACATTCTTCAAATAGAGTAATTGTGGTCGGTAATGACTACAATCCTTTTTTAGCACTAAGAGATGGTCGCAAAGCTTTACTTTTGGTAGATAGCAGTCAGAATGTTTTGTTTGAAGAAAAAAACAAGATAAATCCTCTATTTGGAGGACTTTTTGAAACAAAAACAGATTTTACAAGCAATAAAAGTCGAGACAGTCTTTATTTGCTTATTGAGGAGTTTCAAAAGATTGGACTTATCCCTGTGACGGATGGTTCGAATATTGAAAACGTCATCGTTGAGTTACGTTTTGAACCAAAAAATGCAAGTTTTATTAAACGAAATTTATTAAGCCAATTTTCAGAAGTAATTGCCAAAGTAAATCCAATCCCTATAAAAGAGAGTGAACAAATACTGATGTTCAAAAACTTCGTTAATCGCTTAGAGAAAATTTCAAGAGGTATATTTAAAGCGGAAAAAATAAGCGATAATTTTGAAACTGAAATTAAAAAAAGCCCTAAAAAAGAGCGGGAATTAATGATAAGTTTCAAATTAAATGGCAAAAAATATGAATCAAAAAATAAAATTGCCAAAGCGGATGAAAAAGACGGAAGTGACAAAGAAAAGTTTTTACTTAACTTTAGCACGCTTTTCTTTAATACCCAAGAATGGTTAGAAGAAATCAATCGAGCGATGGCAGAAAATCAAATTGATGGCCAATTTTTTAAAATCAATGTTCGCAAAGCTTTTACTTATGGAGGAACTGAGAATTACATTTTCCTTACAAAAAAACAATCTGAATACATTAATGAAAAGCACAGTGAAATATTAAATGACCCCGAAAAACCAATTATCTATGGCGATTATAAACAACAAGTAGCTGATTTCAATGTCGAAAATTTTACAAAAGCTCTCAAAAGAGAAAAAATGTTGGCTGAAGACGCTATAAAAGACTTGAAAACTACCAAAGAACCATCTGATATTTTAATAGAAAGCAAGCAAGCGGTTGTGATTGATTTGAATGAACTTACCGAAAAATCTAATACTGAACTCTATACTTATATTTTACAGAAGCTAAATTCTAAACTTTTGCCTAAAACCAAATTTAGTGAAATCAAGTACCTCCGTGACAACACCGATAACAGCGAAACAGATTTTGAAAAACAAAACATTTCAGCTCTCATTGATGGAAAAAGCTACCAACAAACATTGTACGTTTCATTAAAACATACCATCAAGAGTAATTTGGATTCGCTTAAAAAAGAGAATTCTATTTATTTTCCATCAATAGGAGAAAATCAATTTAAAATAGTAAACGATTATCTGACCGATATTGCCTCTCCTTATCGCTTAGTAATTGTTTGTGATTATCGCAGTCCGAAACTTTCTTATGTACTATTTGATAGTACCCAAGCAAATATAGTAGAAGAAACATTGCCCAATAACGCTATTGATTTCACAATGTATGGCTCAAAATATAGTAGAGATAGCCTAAGTAGATTACTCGATGAGCTAACACAAATCGCGTTAATTAAAAAAATGTCGAGCAAAGAAAAAGATGACTTCATTGTAAACCTACGTAAATTTTCAATTAATGGTCTTTCAATTCTCGAAAACTTCAAAAACATAACTATACAATGCAATATCTGGAATGTTGAATCTTACAAAGATATTTATAAATCACTTATTGATTCATTGAGTAAAATTTCCCGGAATCAGTTTAACCCTACTCATTTGACTGATAATTTTGCAAAAACTTTAAAGAAAAGTAATTATTCTGCTCGCACATTTAGGTATGGTTTTACGATGCCTAATGGAAAAAAGTATCAAGAAAAACAATTGGTAAAAGCCTTAGAAAAACCCAAAAATAAACAAGAAAAACTTACTTATGAATTGTTTGATTTTGATTCAGCCAAGCTTATTGATTTAGTAAATCGGGCAATTCACGAAAATAATGAAGCTGATGGAATGTTTTATCAAATCTATTCCGATGAAGATATTGAAGAATCTATCGGGCCAAGATTCATTTTCCTAAATTCTAAACAATATCGTTGGTTAAAGATAAAATTCCCAGAAATCTTTGAAACCTTCGATAACGAACCAGAAAATGATATTGATGAACGTAAAGAAGAAAAATAATTTAATCAACCATAAAATATGAAACCTAAAATACTGATTGGCATAATTGTATTTATCATTGCCTCAGCACTCCAAATAAAACCTTTGTTCGATGATGTAGATTGGGCCGAGTATTTAGGTGGTGCAGATCGAAATCATTACTCGGCCTTAACTCAAATTAATTCAGAAAATGTAAATAAACTTCAAGTTGCATGGACCTATTCGACACCTGATTCGGGACAAATGCAAGTAAATCCGATTATTGTTGGCGGAGTTTTATATGGTGTAAGCTCTACTCTTCAGGTATTTGCACTCAATGCAGCCACAGGCAAAGAAATTTGGCGTTTTGGCGACCCACACAAAAACTGGGCGAGTACAAGCCGAGGTGTAACTTATTGGCAAGAAGGCGACGACAGAAGAATTTTATGTACTGTTGGGCCAAACCTTTGGGCATTAAATGCAAAAACTGGAAAACCTATTGAAACGTTTGGTGATAAAGGAAAAACCGATTTACATACAGGCTTACCCGAAATTGCACAAAATAAGTTCGTTATTTCAAATACTCCGGGAACAATTTTTGAAGATTTAATCGTTATGCCTCTTCGACTTTCCGAGGGTGCAGATGCTGCTCCGGGCGATATTAGAGCATTTAATGTTAAAACTGGAAAATTGGCTTGGACTTTTCATACGATACCCTACCCTGGTGAATTTGGCTACGAAACTTTTCCAAAAGATGCCTATAAAAATACCTATACAGGAGCGGCAAATAATTGGGCAGGAATGGCCGCTGACCGCAAAAGAGGAATAATATATGTGCCAACTGGCTCGGCTGGCTACGATTTTTATGGTGGAAACCGTAAAGGGCAAAATCTTTTCGCAAACTGCCTTTTAGCTCTTGATGCTCGCTCGGGTAAGCGATTATGGCACTTTCAAACAACCCATCATGATATTTGGGATAGAGATTTGCCAGCACCCCCGAATTTGATGACGATAACTCGCAATGGAAAAAAAATCGATGTTGTGGCACAAGTTACAAAGCAGGGCTTTGTTTTTGTGTTTGACCGAGTGACTGGCAAACCAATTTTTCCGATAAAAGAAATGCCAGTTCCGAAATCAACATTAGAAGGAGAAATTTCTTGGCCAACTCAGCCGATTCCGAATAAACCAGCACCGTTTGCTCGCCAATCTAGTAGTTTAGACGAAACTCAAATTAGTCCTTATGCTGAAAATCGTGCAGAATTAGTGCAAAATTTCAAAAAATACAAAACTTCACTTTATCACCCAGGTACTAAGGAAGGAACGGTGATTTTACCAGGCTATGACGGCGGTGCAGAGTGGGGCGGTGCAGCCGCTGACCCAGAAGGTATTCTATACGTAAATGCCAACGAAATGGCATGGATTCAAACAATGGTGGAAACACCCAAAGAAGATAAAACCGCCAATTTGAGTGCAGGCAAAAAACTTTATATTATTCATTGCAATACCTGTCACGGAACAGACCGAAAGGGAAATCCTAAATCAAATTATCCATCATTGATTGATATTTCAAAAAAACGAGATAAAGCATTTGTGAACAATATTATTGCTAACGGTAAAGGAATGATGCCAGGTTTTACGGTACTTTCAGCTACCGAAAAGCAAGCGATTGTTTCTTTTTTATTCGGTGATGAGAAAAAAGAAATAGGAACCTCTACAAATATTACAAAACCTGTATTTTTACCTTTCAAAAGTACTGGATATAACAAGTTTTTAGATAGCAAAGGTTTACCTGCTATATCGCCACCATGGGGCACCATGAGTGCAATTGACTTGAGCACGGGAGATTTTTTATGGAAAATACCACTTGGTTTTGAAGAAAGTTTGAAAGAAAAAGGTATTGATAATACAGGCGTAGAAAACTACGGAGGCCCAGTAATAACGGCGAGCGGACTTCTATTTATAGCCGCTACTAAAGATGGTATGTTTAGAGCATTTAATAAAAAAACTGGCAAATTACTTTGGGAAACAAAATTACCAGCGGCTGGGTTTGCGACCCCATCTACCTATCAAGTGAATGGTAAACAATATGTAGTAATAGCTTGTGGAGGCACAAAACTCGGTACAAAAAAGGGTAACCAATATGTAGCATTTGCACTTCCTTAAGACAATCTTTTATTGACATCATAAGTTAACCATTCATTTGATAAAGTTTGAAGTACCATTTGATTTTTTATTTGAAAAGCCGAAAATTAACATTTTCGGCTTTTCAAATAAAATGCGTGAAGCTTTACAAACTTCTATGTTTTAACTTCATCATGCTGTTATTAAGATAATTTTTATTTTTTTCAGAATCCATAATTTTTTGAACAATTTTTCCCGAACTTAAACTAATATCTCTAAGAATACCCGTTAAAGGTAAATTAAAACCTAAAAAGTATAATCCTTTATAGCTTTCGGAATCATCCCACATCTCTTTTGGATATGCACGCTCATTGAGTAAAGGAACAATATTTTTCACTATTTTTTCTAAATGTGCATGGTATCCAGTAGCCAACAGCACAACATCAAATATAATATGTTGGCCATCTTTAAATAAGACCTCCTCATTCGTAAACTCTTGAATATCAGGCAAAACGATGATATTTTTTTCTTTAATTTGCTGAAGTGTACCAACATCAATCACTGGTACTTTGCCATGTTTTCTGAGTTGTTCGGAAGGAGCAAGTAGCGAAATAGGAATGCCTATATCATTCATCGAACCAGTCGAAAGTCGCTTGAAAATTTTAGAAATAAAATCATAAAACGAATTCCCAAATTTTGATAGAAAAATAGCTAGTCCTTGCGTAGAATAACCCAAAAACTCTCGATTTACAATATTAACTGGGCTCCTAATTGAGACAAAAGTTTTTGCTCCACTTTCATATAAATCAAGTGCAATTTCAGCACCGGAATTCCCATAACCGACAACTAAAACATTCTTGCCAGTATAGCATTTACCATTTTTGTATAGCTTAGAATGAATGATTTCTCCTTCAAACAAAACATCATTAATAAAATGCGGGATTTTCGGCACTCGATTATAGCCAGTCGAAACGATTACATTTTCGGCTAAAAACTCTTCACCTGCGGTTTTTACATGCCAAATTCCATCCTTCTTTGCAATATCTACAACTTCTTGTTTATAAATTGGTTGAATTTTAAAATGTTCAATATAGGATTCCAGATACTTAATGTATTGGTCTTTCGGAACGAAAGTGGGATAATCAATAGGGAATTGTAAGTGAGGCAAGGCAGAGTGAACTTTATCAGTGTGTAACCTGAGCCGGTCATAGTGATTCCGCCATTCATTGCCAATGTTCTCTGATTTTTCCAGAAGAATAAATGGAATACCTAATTTGCTTAATCGCCCAGCAATCGACAAACCTGAAGGTCCTGCACCGATTATTATATTTTTGTGTATCGTCATTTCAGCTTTTTATATTAAAATTATTATGGTATAATTCAAATTCCTAGCCTAAATCCAAGTTTTGTGTATCAAAATTCATTGATTTTTTCAGTACTTACTGCTAAATTCAATTAAACTTTATTTACTCTTTGGTATACCCATCTTATTACTGCAACCTAATCTCACCTTATTTCATTCCAGAATTCCCACAAAAACCAATTAATTTTAATTTTAAAAAAAAACTGACTCACGATATATTGCTTTTGTCGATTAAAATTCACCTGTAGCAATTATTTTTGGGTTATTCGGCTATTAACACTACAAAAACATTATTAGTTTTGTTTATTGGTTAAAATTTATCAAATTCGCAATATCATTCATTCATCAAATATCCTAAACCTACTCCATGAGAAAACTTCTTACTTTACTGATTGTTTCGCTCATTTCTGGTTCCGTTTTTTCTCAAGTCACCTTTCAAAGGAATGGCGTCTATGACGAAAGACCATCGCAGTATGCATTCAAGAATGCCACAATTGTTGTGGATGCTCAGACAGTTCTTGACAATGCCATGATTTATATTAAAAATGGTTTTATTGAGTCAGTTGGAAAAGACCTTCAAGTTCCAGCAGGAACGGTAGTCTATGACCTCAAAGGCAAAAGAATTTACCCATCATTGATTGATATTTATTCAGATTACGGTTTACCAGAAATTCAACGTCCTATAGGGGGTGGTAGAGGTTTTGGAGGTACTCCTCAACTTGAAACTAACAAAAAAGGGGCTTTTGACTGGAATCAAGCAGTAAAACCTGAAATTGATGCAACTGTAGAATTTAAAGTAAATACCGCCAAAGCAGAAGAAATGCGTAAAATCGGATTCGGAAGTGCCGCAGTACATATAGCGGATGGCATTGTTCGTGGAACATCAGCCTTTGTTTCTTATGCCGACGACAAAGAGCATAACGTACTCTTGAAAGCAAAATCTTCCGCTCATTATTCGCTCAACAAAGGCACCTCAACCCAATCTTATCCAGTATCGTTAATGGGTGCAGTAGCTTTGCTTCGTCAAACTTACTATGATGCAGAATGGTATAAAAAAGGTGGAAAATCACAAGAAAAAAACCTTTCTTTAGATGCTTTCAACGAAATGCAAGCACTCCCACAAATCTACGAAGCGACTGATAAACTGGCTGTTTTGAGAGCTGATAAAATTGGAAAAGAATTTGGCGTTCAATATATCATCAAAGGTGCGGGCGATGAATATCAAAGAATCGATGAAATAAAAGGTTTAGGCAACTCATTAATTATACCTCTCAATTTCCCTTCGGCCTACGATGTTGAAGACCCTTTCGATGCTTCAATGGTCAGTCTTACCGAAATGAAACATTGGGAAATGGCTCCAGCTAATGCAAGTATTTTAGCTAAATCAGGTGTAAATTTTGCCTTTACTACTGCTGGTTTAAAAAATAAAACAGAATTTTGGACAAACCTTCGTAAAGCAATCGAAAACGGTTTGCCAGAAAACAAAGCTCTCGAAGCTCTTACCTCTGCCCCAGCTAAATTATTGAAAGTAGATAATATCATTGGTAGCTTGAAAAAAGGGATGTTGGCCAACTTTATTATTACATCTGACAATCTTTTCAATAAGGACAATGTAATTTACGAAAACTGGGTACAAGGCAAGCGTTATATCTTGAGCGATATGAGTGTGACTGATATTAGAGGTGTTTATGACTTGAAAATTGATGAAAAATCAAATTTTAAACTCAATATTACTGGTAAAATAGACAAACCTGACTATCAGTTTATTAGCAATGATACCGTAAAAACTACTCCAAAAGTAAGCCGTATTAGTGATTTATTGACAATCACTACCAAACTTGAGAAAAAAGATGCCAACGAAATTCGATTGAGTGGATATTACGATGGCAAAAACATCAAAGGTGATGCAATTTTAGGTGATGGCAAGCAAGTCAAATGGGAAGCCACTTTCAAAGAAGCAGCCAAAGCAGAAGTGGCTAAGAAAGATACAGTTAAAGCGAAAGTTCCTCAAATTGGAAAAGTTCTTTATCCATTCACAGCCTATGGAAGTGAACAAAAACCACAGCAGGAGACGATCTTAATCAAGAATGCAACGGTATGGACAAACGAAAAAGAAGGAATTATAGCAAATATGGACGTTTTATTGCAAAATGGAAAAATTGCTCAAGTTGGCAAAAACTTAACAGCTCCAGCTGGAAGCAAAACGCTTGATGGTACTGACAAGCACTTAACCAATGGCATTTTTGATGAACACTCGCACATTGCTTTGTTTTCAATCAACGAGGTGCAGACTATTTCTTCAGAAGTTCGTCAAGAAGATGCTTTAAATTCGGAAGATATTAATATTTATCGTCAATTGGCCGGTGGAGTTACTTCTTCACAATTACTACATGGTTCGGCTGACTGTATCGGTGGTCAATCTGCTTTGATTAAATTGAAGTGGGGCGAAAATCCTAATAATTTACTTATCAAAGGTACAGATGGATTTATTAAATTTGCTTTAGGTGAAAACGTAAAAAATGGAAATAATCCTTCGCCATCTGGTCGTTTCCCACAAACACGTATGGGTGTTGAGCAAGTTTATACCGATGCTTTCCAACGTGCCAAAGAATACGAAAAAGCTTGGAAAGAATTTAATGCACTTTCAAACAAAACAGGTGTAACTCCACCACGTCGTGATATTGAATTAGATGCTTTAGTCGAAATTCTTAACAAAAAGCGTTTCATAACCTGTCACTCTTATGTACAGTCTGAAATCAATATGTTGATGAAAGTTGCAGAGTCTTTCAACTTTAAAATCAATACTTATACGCACATCATGGAAGGATACAAAGTAGCCGATAAAATGAAAGAACATGGCGTAAATGCATCGACCTTCTCTGACTGGTGGGCTTATAAAATGGAAGTAAAAGAGGCGATTCCACATAATGCAGCTATTTTAGCTAAAGTGGGTGTTACCACGGCAATCAATTCGGATGATGCAGAAATGGCTCGTCGCTTAAATCAGGAAGCCGCAAAAACTGTACTTTACGGTGGAATGAGCGAAGAAGAAGCATGGAAAATGGTAACACTCAATCCAGCAAAAATGCTTCATTTAGAGAATCGTTTGGGAAGTATCAAAGTTGGAAAAGATGCCGATGTTGTATTATGGAATAATAATCCGCTCTCAATCTATGCTCGTCCAGAAAAGACGATAATCGAAGGAACTGTTTATTTCGATATTGAAAAGGATGAACAAATGCGTGAAAATCTGGCCAAAGAGCGAAATAGAATTATGTTGAAAATGCTTTCTGAGAAAGCAACGGGAAATCCAACTCAAAGACCAGTACCAAGAAGAAATCAACACATTCATTGCGATACAATTCTTGAAATGGGGGATACTGAAGATTGCAGCCGCTGTGCTTCTGGTGGACGTATATTTGGAGAAAATCTATTTAAAGGAACTGAATAATAATAATCTTACAATTTTTAAAGGCTTTGAGAATCTCAAAGCCTTTTTTGTTTTTACAATTAGGCACTGTGACAAAAGAAATGAGACGGTTCGCCGCAGGGATTTGAGACAAGAGATGCCAAAGCGATAAATCACTAAAATCAAAAAGTTGCATCATTTCAATTTGTCGATTAATCTTATCTCATTACTTATAAACATAATTAAAAACAAAAACTTTTGCACTTTTAAAGTATAATTGAAGATTGACACCTATTCTAAATTTTTAAAAATTATTGCTTAATACTTTTAAAGTAAAGACTTTTATTAAATCATTTTTACTGGTCAAATAGCTCATATTTCTAACTTTAATTATTACACAATTTTTCTTCCAGTTCAAAATTTCGAGCATCGGCTTGATGGAATCTTGCCTTTGCTGCAGTCGATTTTGCAATAGTAAGCATTTCATCAAACAGGTCGATTCCAATATAATCATAACCTGCATCGTGTAATCTTTTTGCTAAATTTCCAGTACCACAACCGAGTTCTAGAACGCTCATTATCACGTTATTCCTCAAATGCTCATCGTAAAACTTAAACGCTTCGTCGTAATCAAACAGGGTTTGATATATTTCATGATAAACATTGGCTAAATTTGTATATTATTTACTAATTTTTTTTCTCTGAAAAGTATTTTTAAGTATTCAAAAAGCCTAAAAATAAAACTTTTTTCTTAATAATAAACCTACTTTTGGGTGTGTTTTACTGACATACAAATAAATGGAATACATATTTGGAAATACACGTATTTTTTACAAAATTTGTTCATAAAACTAACACCTGCTCAATGAAAAAACACTTATTACTTCTAAGTTTACTATTAATTAATTTTGGCGTTTTTGCCCAAAACCCTGCACCAGCACCTCCGCAGTCGAAACAGATTGCTTTGGTGGGTGGAACAGTCCACGTTGGTGATGGAAAAATCATTCAGAACGGTACGATTATTTTTGATAAAGGTGTAATTACTGCTATTGGTGATGCCAATATAAGTTTTGATAAAAATGTAACAGAAGTAATAAATGTTGCTGGAAAATCTGTTTACCCTGGTATCATTGCACCTGCGGCTTTACTTGGCCTTGTAGAAATTGGTTCTGTACGTTCAACTTTCGACCAAGCCGAAACTGGTCTATTCAACCCAAACATTCGTTCATTGATTGCTCACAATACCGATTCGGAAGTTATCCCGACGGTTCGTGGCAATGGCGTTTTGATAGGCCAAACAACTCCTGAAGGTGGAATTATTTCAGGAACCTCGTCTGTAATGGAATATGATGGCTGGAACTGGGAAGATGCTGCACTTAAAAAAGATGATGGAGTTTGGTTAAGTTACCCAGCATTGATGTCTAGACAGTTTAGTGCAGAGGAAGCAAGATTTGTGGTAAAAAAGAATGAAAAATATATTGAACAAAAAAACGAACTACAAGGATTTATTGCCGACGCACTTGCTTACAGTGAAATAGGTAATCCAAACCCTAAAAATGCTAAACTCGAAGCGATGAAGGGTTTATTTGATGGCTCAAAAAAGCTTTATATTCGTACAAACTATGGTAAAGAAATAATTGAAGCCTGCCAAATGGCACAGAAATTTAAAATCAAAAACATTGTTATTGTTGGCGGCGAAGAGGCAGATTTAGCTCTAGATTTCTTAAAAACTAATAATATTCCGGTGATAGTTTCACCAACGCATCGTTTGCCAAATACAGCAGATGAAGACGTTTGGAATCCATACAAACTTCCAAATCGATTAATGAAGGCCGGAGTTCTTACTGGGATGTTCTACACTGAAGAATTTTATAAAACTCGTAATTTACCGTTTGTAGCTGGAACTAGTGCAGCATTTGGCATGGATAAAGAAGATGCTTTAAAAATGATAACACTCAATAATGCTAAAATTTTAGGTATTGACAAACAAGTCGGAACACTCGAAGTAGGAAAACACGCAACAATTGCAGTTTCTGACGGAGATATTTTGGATATGCGTACAAACAGAGTAAGCTATGCCTTTATTAGAGGCAAAAAAATTGACCTTGATGATAAACAAAAAAGACTTTATAAAAAATACGTAGATAAATACGGAATCGGCGGAAAATAAAATGATATACAATTTAGAAAAGGGTTGCTCAGGTAATCCTTTTTTTTCAAAATGCGATGAATTACATCATTCCTATTCTTAGAATATTCGACGAGAACAAAGCTCGTGAATTTTATATCGAATGGCTTGGTTTTAAGATAGAATTTGAGCACCGTTTTGAAAATAATGCTCCTATTTATATGGGAATATCAAAAGATGGTCTATTAATTCATCTATCTGAGCATCATGGAGATGGCTCACCAGGTGTCAAAATATTGATTCACTATCCAGACGTAGAAAATTACTGCGAAGAATTGAAAGCAAAAAAATACAAATTTTATCGCCCTTCTGTTGAAACTACATTTTGGAATAGTCGATGTATGGAAATTTGCGACCCATTTGGCAATAAAATCTCATTCTTCAAAGAATTATTACAGTAATAAAACCAAACTAAAATGAGATTTGAACCTAAATCTTCAATGAAAAATTCAATGATTTCATTGAATGATTAAAAAGTCTGGCAAAATCTCAATCACAAGCATTTCAATATTTTAAAGGTATTTTTAAAAACAAGTAAAATCCAAATCGACAAACTCAAATTAATTAGCTTACTGAAAGCGAGTATTCTACCTCACATCAGTTGTCTCATATTCTTTGTCTTAATACATTCAATTATTAAACTTTTCCTATTGCTAAAAGTATTCCCCCCTGCGATGCAGAATAATTTCAATAAAAGTAAGGCTATCAATGCCAAATGCCCAAACCTTAAAAGAGACAACTAAGTTTTTTATACAATCAATAATAATAAAGCAAGAACACCCCCTACTCTTTTAAATTTTAGTATTTTTAGCTATCTTGCAAAGTAATTGTTTTAATTTCTCTTTAGCGGTTAAGGGACTTTTTATGAAAATAGGCATCATTGGTTTGGGAGATATGGGCAAAATGTTTGCTCGAATATGGGCAAATGCAGGCTATGAAGTTTATGGTTGTGATCTACCCCAATACCGAGAAGCATTAGAAACAGAACTAAAGGAATATAAAATAAATATCCTTACAGATGGAATCGCAATATCTCGGCTCTGTGATTTTATACTTTATTCTGTTGAAGCCGAAAATATCGAAAAAGTAGCTGCTCAATGTGGTCCTTCAACCAAATATGGTGCAATCGTTGCAGGCCAAACCTCAGTCAAAACGCCAGAAATTGCTGCATTTGAAAAACACCTACCTAAAGATGCACAAATTATTTCCTGCCATGCACTTTATGGTCCCTCGGTTAGTCCAATAGGGCAAACTTTGATCCTGATTAATCATAGAGCAAACCAATCAGCTTTCAAACAAGCTGAAAACATTCTAAGTGACATTGGCTCAACAATTCACCAAGTCGAAGATTTTCATGCTCACGACCGCATGATGGCTGATATACAAGCAGTTACACACATCGGTTTTGAAAGCATCGGTACCGCATTTATGCACAGAAAAATTTATCCATGGGAAAATTCACTTCATCCGAATGGACTTGATAATGTTAAATTATTAATGACATTACGGATTTATAGTTATAAATTCCATGTTTATTCTGGCTTAGCACTTCAAAATCCTTATGCAAAACGAGATATTCGTAGCTACGCAAAAGCAGAAAGTGAGCTTTTTGAAATGATGATTGAAGAAAACGAAAAAAAATTTAGAAAAATAATTTATGATGCAAGAGACAGTGTTTTTAAAGATAAGAGTGGAAACTTGATGCTTGATGACAAAATAATGAGTGAATTTAGCCTTAATCAAGACTTTGAGCACAAGCCAAATTCGCATCTAAGTTTACTCGCAATGGTTGATACTTGGCACAAGCTCGGCACTAATCCATATAAAAGTTTAATTTGCCAAACGCCGCCATTTAAGTTACGCGTCGGCATGGCCGAATACCTTTTTTTAAACGAAAATCTACTTGAAGAAACAATCAAAGCTGCTTTGTTCGATAAAAGTATTAGAGGCGAAGATTTAGCATTTCATACTGCCGTACACGAATGGGCAAATATTGTTGAAATGGGTGATAAGGAAAGTTATAGAAAGCATTTTGAAGCAACAAAAAACTACTTGGCAGACCGCTTAGAAGAAGGAAGAACCAAAAGTAGCTTATTGATTGCGAAGCTTCAAAGCATTTAAATTACAAAAATTCACATAATTTGGTAACAAACAGAATAAAATATAGTTATAAATGCATAAAACAGATTTAGAAAAATATAATAACAATTGGTACAAACATTCGAATCTTACAAGAAGCTTTTTGTTATCAGCACTTTGGTATATGGTGAATGCTCTGTTCATCAATTCTTATTTTTTGATTCCGAGTTCTATAAAAAAAGCACTATTGAAAATTTGTGGAGCTAAAATTGGCAAGAATGTAACGTTGAAACCCAACATAAACATTAAATATCCTTGGAATCTAGAAATTGGAGATAACGTATGGCTGGGTGAAGGGTTATGGATTGATAACTTAGGGAAGGTTAAAATTGGTGATAATTCATGCCTATCACAAGGTTCAATGCTTTTATCAGGTAGCCATGATTATAAGAAGGTAAACTTTGACCTCATCGTAAAAGATATAATTCTTGAAGAAGGTGTTTGGATTGGTGCAAAATCAGTAGTATGTGGAGGTGTAACCTGTCATTCACATTCAGTTCTATCTGTCAATTCAGTGGCTACTAAATCTTTAGATGCATATAGCATTTATCAGGGTAATCCAGCCCATCTTGTTAGACGAAGAGAAATTACCATTTGATAAATAAAACTAAAAAAGATTTATCTTTTTTAGTTTTAACATTGAAAAAAGTATTTATTTTGCAAATTAATTAATAACCAATTAATATAAATTAAACATAGCTCTGATGTATCCAACATTCGAATCACTTATCCCCGATAAGCAAATTCAAATTTTAATCTCAGCCATAATTTCAATGGTTATTAGCTTGCGGTCTATTCCAGTAATTATTAATATTAGTGGGCTCCGTGGTTTAATGGACAATCCAGTTAAACGTAGTTCGCACAAAACTCCAACGCCAACCTTTGGTGGTGTAGCCATATTTGCAGGAATCCTAATTGGTTATATGATTTGGAACTTCGGGGATGAAGGTATCTTAATTCATAAAGTATTTGCAGGCACAGTAATATTATTCTTTTTAGGTGTGAAAGATGATCTTTACGCACTTTCTCCAACCAAAAAGTTGATAGTTCAAGTTTTGGCATCTGCTATTGTTGTTATTGGTAGCGACCTTCGTATATCTGACTTATTCGGCATTTTTGGCATCAGTCATATTTCTTATATTTTTAGTATTCTGCTTACTATTTTCATTTTCGTAGCAATGATAAATTCTTTCAATTTAATTGATGGCATTGACGGCTTAGCTGGTGGAATTGCGATGATTGCGAGTACAGGTTTTGGAATGTGGTTTTTAGTAAATCACCATTATTCATTAGCTTGTTTAGCTTTATGTTTGGCAGGCTCGCTAGTCGGATTTCTTCGGTTCAATTTCTCCCAAAATCAAAAAATATTTATGGGAGATACTGGTTCACTTATTATTGGTTATATCACTACAGTTTTAGCAGTTAAATTCATACATTTAAACGTAATGCATGCTTGGGAGGCTGACATTTCATTTGTAAGTGCTCCAATTATAGCTGTGGTGATTTTAATTATTCCAATTTTTGATACAATTAGAGTATTTTCTATCCGAATTTTACGTGGCAAATCACCATTCAAAGCTGACAGATTACACATGCACCATTTGTTAATTGATAATAATTTATCACATATGCAAGCATCTTTTTCACTCTATTTCACAACTATCATTTTTACGGCAATAACTTATTTTGCAAGGAGTTATTTTACTAATACTCAACTTTGCTTCTTTATTCTGTTCTTATTAATTTGTTATTTTGTAACAGGCAATTTATTGGAAGTAAGAAGATTAAAGCTCAAAAAAGAAGAGTTGTCCGCAAGCGATAAAGTAGAAACAACATTAACATCAAAAGAAAAACTAAGATTGAGTGAAATAAGTACAAACTAATTAATCTGTCAAATCAAAAAAAGTCCAACCTTGAGTTTTTCAAAGTTGAACTTTCGTTTTTTCTATGTAACCTACATTATTCCCACTCAATAGTTGCAGGTGGTTTAGAACTTATGTCATATACAACTCTATTTACCCCCTTTACTTTGTTTATAATTTCGTTGGAAATATCAGCTAAAAACTCATAGGGCAAATGAGCCCAATCTGCAGTCATTCCATCTATACTCGTAACTGCTCGGAGTGCAACAACACTTTCATAAGTACGTTCATCGCCCATAACACCAACACTCTGTACTGGCAAAAGCATTGTTCCAGCTTGCCAAACTTTATCATATAGTCCACTTTTTTTCAAACCATAGATAAAAATAGCATCAACCTCTTGCAATATTTGTACTTTTTCAGGGGTAACATTGCCCAAAATTCTAATACCCAATCCTGGGCCAGGAAATGGATGACGACCTAAAATATTAGGAGAAATATTGAGTGCCCTACCAACTTCACGTACACCATCTTTGAATAATAAACGTAGTGGTTCAACAACTTGCAATTGCATAAAATCAGGTAATCCACCAACATTATGATGCGATTTAATAGTTGCTGAAGGCCCTTTTACAGAAACAGATTCAATAACATCTGGGTAAATTGTACCTTGACCGAGCCATTTTGCCCCTTCAATTTTATGTGATTCTGCATCAAAAACATCTATAAACGTCTTACCAATAGCCTTACGTTTTGCTTCAGGGTCTGTTAAACCTTTCAATGCTGTGTAGAATTGTTCTTTAGCATCAATTCCAACTACATTTAAACCTAAGCCTTTGTATGACTCTAAAACCTCCTCAAACTCATTCTTACGCAGCAAACCATTATCCACAAAAATACAATAGAGATTTTTGCCTATTGCATGATGTATCAAAGTGGCAGCTACCGAAGAATCAACCCCACCTGACAAACCCATAATTACCTTATCATCGCCAAGTTTTTCTTTCAATTCTTTGATAGAAACTTCAGCAAATGAATCGGGAGTCCAGCTTTGAGAGCAATCACAAATATCAACTACAAAGTTTTTAATTATCGTTTTACCAAAAACAGTATGTGTAACCTCAGGGTGAAACTGAATACCATAAACTGGTTTTTCTTTGATTTTAAAAGCCGCTACTTTTACTGTATCGGTCGAAGCGATAATATCAGCGTTGGTTGGAGGTGCAGCTATAGTATCACTGTGGGACATCCAAACTTGTGTATCATCTGCCACATCTTTGAATAGTGCATATCGATTATCAACTTTGTTAAGGATCGTACGACCATATTCTCTAATTGAAGAAAGCACAACTTCACCGCCACCAGTTTGAGCCATCATTTGAGCTCCGTAGCAAACGCCAAGTACAGGGACTGTCTTTGCAAATTCTTGCCAGTCAACAATTGGGGCATTTTCGTCTCTTACTGAGCATGGACTTCCTGAGAGAATAATGCCTTTAATTTCAGCAGTAATCAGCGGAATTTTGTTGAAGGGATGTATTTCGCAATACACATTTAGTTCTCTGACTCGGCGTGCAATCAGTTGGGTAAACTGTGAGCCAAAATCAAGAATAAGGATTTGTTCGGTCATGGTAACATTTCTAAAATACAAAGTTAGAAGAAATTGATATTGAGTGCAAATAAGTTGTAGTCCAAGGTCAAAAGTCGATAGTAAATAGGTAATTTAAGCAACTAATTATCCTCACTCTCCCTACACAACTCCACGATTTAAACTTTAGTTTTTTTATTACCTTTTAAAACTGAAAATAAATAAACTGAGCTGGTTTATCGAAAACACCCAAAATAAAGAAAGCCATTATGAAAAGAAAATAAAGTGACCAACGTGCTGCCATTGGATAAGTTGATACAAGCTGACGAATGCTTTTGTCTCTTTGAGTGTAATGAATAATTTCCATGAAAACTATTAAACCAATAGCGATTAAAAATTCAACAAGTGTAAAATTGAGAGATATGTTTTGTAAAAAATAATTTAAAGTCAAAAACTCCTTTAAAGTTGGAAAATTTGAAAATAAGTGAGACACTAAATGAAATAATTGACTTTGCTCAAGGTAATTTCCTCTAAAAAATATCCAAGCAAAAGCTACTAAACTGAATGTTGTGATACCTTGCAAAGTTTTGAGTAAAAATGGAACTTTTTCTAAACCAGTAATTTTATTGAAAGCAGTTCGTTGCTTTTGTGTAATTCGAGCAAAAACCAAATAAAAACCATGTAAAGCTCCCCAAATAATGAAATTCCAGTTTGCTCCATGCCAAAAACCACTAATAGCAAAGACAAAAAATTGATTAAAGTATTGTCGAGGTTTACCAACCCTATTTCCACCCAATGGAATATACAAATAATCTCTAAACCAAGTTGAGAGTGAAATATGCCAACGACGCCAAAACTCGGATATACTTTTTGAAAAATAAGGTCGGTCGAAGTTTTTCATTAATTTAAAACCCATTACTTCGGCAGTTCCAAGAGCTATATCAGAGTAACCTGAAAAATCACAATATATTTGAAATGTAAAGAAAAACGTAGCGACTATAATTGGAATACCTTCATATTCCATTGGACTATTATAAACTTTATCTGCAAATAAAGCCAATCGGTCGGCAATTACAACTTTCTTAAAAAGCCCCCACGCCATGAGTTTTAATCCGCTCGTAACTCGCAAATAATCAAAATTTTTCTTTTCATAAAATTGATGCAAGACATTTTGTGGTCTTTCGATTGGACCAGCTACCAATTGCGGATAAAACATTACATAAAGTGCATATAAACCAAAGTGCTTTTCTGCTTTATGATTTCCACGATAGACCTCAATTGTATAACTCATCGCTTGAAAAGTATGGAACGATAAGCCAATTGGCAGAATAAAATCTAATAATTTAAAATGAGCAACATTAGCTTGTGCTAAGGCAACAATAGCAAAGTTTGTATATTTAAAAAAAGCTAAAACACCAATATTTGCAACTAAACTGATAATTAAAAACCATTTTTTCTGTTTTCCGATGGCATTTTCAATCCATATTCCAGCGAAATAATCAATAACTATTGTAAAACCCAAAATCAATAAATATTCGGGCTTGAAAACCATATAAAAAACACAACTTGCAGCCAATAACCACCACCATCTATTTTTATGCCCAAGCAAAAAATAAATAATCGTAACGATTGGAAAAAACAACAGAAACTCTATGGAATTGAAAAGCATAAAATATTTTTTTATTGGACAGATTCAGAATATGTTCAATATGTTTAATGATAGGTTAATAACTTTTCCTACTTAATAGATAAATTATTTTTTGCGTACGAATTTCGCCACCTTTTTGGGTCAAATGATATGCCATATCGTGATACAATGAATCTGCAAAAACAAAATCAGTTGGTTTACCCAAAATCGGAAACTGAGCATATTTATCGCATTCTTGCTGAAATTTGTCAATAATCTTTTTATCAAGAACGTAATTCGATTCAGAGTAAGTTGGGTAAACAAAATAAACATTTACTTTTTTTGTTTTCATTACCTCATAAAACATATTCATGTCATTAATAGCATTTTTCAGACTAACTTTATCGCTTAAAATTGCCCTTGGAATTCGTTTCATCGGTGGATTATTATAATGGCTAATCAAATCACCGTATTCATTTATTGCTCCTCGAAAAAACACACTCGTTGTATCCAAAATCTGGTAGTTGACTTCTGTATTTTTGTAAAGTCTTTCCAAAACAGTTTTAAAAGTATTAATTCGTAATTGGCCATTTACTTGAATTTCCTCAAAAAAATTGTCAAATTTCATCCATTCTTTTGCCTTAGGAAAGTATCTTGCCATCAATAATTGCTCTCGTTTATTTCCTTTACATTCAATAATATATTCAAAACCCATAATTACGGTATCACCTTTATGTAACTCAGAAGAAATCTGATTGAGCATAAATTTTGTACCATAATCGTAATGTATAGCCATGTTTACGACTGGTTTTTGGAGCGAGTCAGCAATGAGTTTACTATTGATTCCGTAAGCGAAATTTGAACCAGCTATCAAAACTATTTTGGGAGATGGCGTATCTTTTAGGCGTTTGTACTTATCAATTATGACTGCATTGTATGAATATTCTAAATCGTGTTTTTTGTAGGGATCAAAATAAAAAACTGTTTCGACTGTTCCCCAAGTGAGGCAAGTTAATAACAGTGCTTTAAATAAAAACTTTTCTATTTTCATACATTTTTAAAAATCAAACTCAATGAGAAGCAAAGTTGAATAAAATCAAATCTGACTATCGAATTTTTTAATCTTAGTTTAAATTAATATTTTTGTAAAAAATCAGTTATTGTAACAGAATGAATTTACCTCGTTTTATTGCCCTACGTATTCAGAAAACCAATACCACAACTTTTACTTCAACGGTAACAAAAATCGGAATATCGAGCATTGCCATTGGACTAGCGGTCATGATTATTTCTTTCAGTATTCTGATTGGTTTCAAACAGACCATTCAAGAAAAACTCTTTAGCCTTAGCTCTCATTTACAAGTAAGTAAAATTACACTGAATCAGTCGTTTGAAGAAACCCCAATATTAATAAATACAAAATTTTATCAAAATTACAGAAAAAACTCCGAAATAAGGCACCTACAAGCTGTAGCAAATAAAGCAGGACTATTAAAATCATCTGAAGAACATGCAGGAATTATAATAAAAGGTGTCGGAAGAGATTTTGATTGGGGGAATTTTAAAGAAAATTTGATTGAGGGACGAGAAATTAATTTTCGAGATACTTCTGGGCAGCAAACTGTACACTCAAACGAAATAATCATCAGTAAACAAATTGCCAATCAATTAAAAATCAAACTTTATGATAAAGTAAGAATCTATTTTATCCAAAATCCTCCCCGAATTAGACCAGTAAAGGTAGTAGGAATTTATGATACAGGTTTAGAAGAATTTGATAAAAACTACATTTTAGGGGATTTAGCTTTGGTACAAAAAATGAACGATTGGGATAAAGGAACAGCAGGTCATTATGAGGTATTTTTGAAAAATTTCCATAATATAGACATTACAGCCCAACAGATTAATGATGAAATCGACCAAGATATGCAGTTATTGAAAGTTACTGAGATGTTTCCTGCTATTTTTGACTGGCTGGGTTTGATGGACAGAAATATTATTGTTATTATAGCTTTAATTTTACTAGTAGCTAGTTTTAATATGATTTCTGTACTTTTGGTAATGATGATGGAACGTACACCCATGATAGGAATGCTTAAAGCTTTGGGTACAGGAAATGCTAAAATCCGAAAGATTTTTGTTTACAATGGCCTTTCAATTATCTTAAAAGGAATGATTTATGGCAATATTTTTGGCATTGGTTTTTGTTTTTTACAGAAAACATTTAAAATTATTCCACTCAATTCAGAAAGCTATTATATGAGTTATGTACCTATTTCGTTCGATTGGCTCACAATTTTAATTCTAAATATTATTACCATATTACTGGTTTTTGCTGTAATTACGATTCCGACATTGGTTGTGTCACGCATGAAATTGATTGAATCTTTGAAATTTAAAAGTTAAATTTGTAATCAAAAAAGCCTCTGAATAAAAAAATATTCAGAGGCTTTTTTTTGAGCAGAATGCATAAGTTGCTCTGTTCGCTCCAAAGCTTATACTTTTGCTCTAGTATTATCTTTGAAAACTAAGATAAAAATCAATAAAACGACGGCAGAAATTGCAGCAGGAACCATCCAAACGGCTGTCCAGTCGTGGGTGCTCACTTCTCCTACTTTGGTAGTATATTTATCTAAAACTTTACCTGAAAGAATTGAGCCAATGCCCATTCCAATTCCGTAAGTGGCTAAAGTAATCAAACCTTGTGCTGAATTTTTAATTTTCTCACCGGCTTTATTGTCAGTATAAATTTGTCCTGTTACAAAAAAGAAATCATAGCAAACACCGTGTAGAATAATTGCTAAATAAAGTACCCATTCCGAAGAAATTCCATCGCCATAACCGAAGCATACAAACCTGATTATCCAAGCAATTAAGCCAACGATTAACATTTTTTTAATACCAAATTTGCTCAATGCAAAAGGAATCAATAACATAAAAAGTACCTCAGATACTTGACCTAAAGACATTTTGTTTTCAACATTTGTCATATTAGACTCCGTTAATGATAAATTTGCATGAGCATAATAAAATGATAATGGAATACAAACCAAAATAGAACAAATAAAGAAAACTAAAAACGAACGGTCTTTGAAAAGTACAAAAGCATCTGTCCCCAAAATCTGACTAAATGACGTAGCCTTTGTCGCTTTAGGTGGCGTATTTGGTAAAGTAAATGCAAAAATTGCCCAAGCAACCGAAGCAAACATGGCAATTTGGAAGATAGTCACTTTATCGCCTACTCCGTAAAAACCAACAATATTTGTAACCACAATCCACGCAATTGTACCTATTACACGTATAGAAGGAAATTCTTTTTCGGGGTTTTGCATTTGGTTCATTGCAATCGAGCTAGATAATGCCAAATTTGGTGCAAAAGTAAGTGTATAGGCTAAAATATACCAAAAGAATGTATCTGGGTCTTGGTTTTGAATCAAGAAATACAAAATAATAGCACCCAAAATATTCAGAACACCCATTACTTTTTGAGCCGAAAAAAATCGGTCAGCTACCATGCCCATAAAAAACGGTGCGACTATTGAAGCGATTGAAAAAGTGGCATAAGCACTACCAATTTGGTCGCCCGTTGCGTGAAGTGTTGTGAAAAGGTACTTTCCCATTTGTCCGTACCAAGCTCCCCACGTAGAAAACATGAGAAACATCATCACCATTAATTTAATTCTCGTAGTAAGTGTCATTTTTTTTGCATACTGAGTTCTGAATTCAGAGTTCTGAGTCGTCAACTCAAAAAACTAAATAAAAAAACTGGTTATTATTATAAAATAAATTAATCAAAAGTAAGAAAAAACTCAGAATTCGGAACGCTATATTCATAACTATTTTCATCCCCAAACCTTCGTTCCTTCGGTGCAATTTTTACACATTTCAATTTCAGCACGGGCATTTGTGAGAGATTTCCTAAATTCTTGATAAGGTTCGCTTTGCCAAACTTCCTTAAAAGTTTTATTCTTCAAATCACCCATTCTATATTCTGCGTCTTTATCGAAACAGCATGGAACTACCAAACCATCCCAAGTAATTACGCACGAATGCCACATTTTCCAGCAATTATCAAGCAATTTATTCTTGATTTGATACTTTCCATCACTTTTTGGTTCATATCGAGAATATTTATTTAATGTCGGAATCAGTGATGAACCATTTTCATAATCGTAAATTTGAGCAGTTTTAAAAGCCACTTCATCAACGCCCAATTCTTTGGTCATTTTTTTTATATCTTCTAACTGATGCTCATTTGGCTTCACTACCAAAAATTGAAAAATAATGTGTGGAGTCTTTGATTTTAACGCCTTTTTCCAATAAACAATTTTCTTTGTTCCATCAATTACTTTACCCAGGTTTCCCCCGACACGATACTGCTCATAAACTTCTTGAGTTGTACCATCAATAGAAATAATCATTCGATCTAAACCCGATTCAATAGTTTGTTTAGCTGTAATATCGGTCAAATAATGAGCATTAGTTGAAGTGGCAGTGTAAATGCCTTTTTTTGAAGCGTATTTGACCAAATCTAAAAACTTAGGGTGTAAATAAGGTTCCCCTTGAAAATAAAAAATTAAATATAATAATGTATCAGCAAGTTCGTCAATGGTGTGCATAAAAAGTTTTTCGGGAAGCATCCCCGTTGGACGGGTAAAACTGCGTAAACCAGACGGACATTCAGGACAACGAAGATTACAAGAAGTTGTTGGTTCAATAGAAATCGCAATTGGTAATCCTCGATGAATGGTTCGACCTGAAATTTTAGATTCAAGATAACTACTCACGTTTTTCAGGGCATTCCAGGCACGTGGCCAAGTTACCTTAGAGAAAAAATTGATACCATCTTGAAGATTTCTTTTCATTTGGATTGGAAATTAATAACCTGCACTTTTTAAATATCATTAAACTTCTTATAAATCCTCTTTAAACGCTCATCTTTTTCCTCAGTTATAATTTCTTTCATTAAGGCTTTTACCTCCTTATTATCGTTTATTAAACTTAAGGTCTGTATTCCAGCAAATCTGACATACCATTGTAAATCGTTTTTTGCAATCTGATAAAGTAATGGTATACTCTTTAGCTGCACTTCAGGGGATGATTTTACTAAATAAGTACCAAATATACCCAAAACCTGGTATAAATCATTACCTTTCATTTCTTTGAGGTGGCTATGAAACCAATCAAAACGAAGAGGTGATGCTTCATCAGCGAAATAATTGGCAACAGCGGCAAAAATATTTAGATTAGTTGAGTTATCAAATTTCAAGACTAAATCAATAGCATCAGAAGGCTTAGTTGCCAATAATGCTTCAATAGCTGCAGCTTGAACAGTGTATGACGAATCAGTAAGTGCATTACGAAAAAGTTTATCATTCTGTGAATTCTGAAAACCCTTCATGGCCAAAATTGCATCGGCTCGTACATAGGAACGCTCATCGTGAATCACTCTATATTGCAATGCTTTTTCAACCTCTAAAAAATCTTCGCCATCAAAATCAAAAAGTTTTTGAATTGCAAATTGACGAATTCGCCAAAATTTATCTTTGGTTGCATCAATCAAAAGCTCTCTAATCTTTTTATCGGATGGTGGATAATAAGAAGTTGTATCGTTCTCAGGAATAAAAGTAAGTGTTTCCAAAACATTCAATCTCGTGGCGATGCTTTCGGCATTATAAAATTGATAGATAAGTTCGTCTTTGGATTTTTGATGTTCAATTTTACCCACAAGAATGCTTTCTGGGTCGAGTAAAATCATTTTTGGAACAGAAATAGCAGGAAACTCAAAAGTTTGTTCTATTTCATTCAACACAATTTCATGTCTTACTTGCTCATTATCAGACTTTATCAAGATTTTTAAAGGCAAACGATAAATCGTTGAATGCACAGTATCTTGTGTTTGTTTGATATTTATTTTTACTTTCCCGTCAGCAAAATTATGCGACACCTCAAGCACAGGATGCCCTGATTTCATAAACCATTGGTCGAAAAACCAGTGTAAATCTTCTCCAGTCACGTTCTCAAAAACCAATCTTAAATCTTCAATCTCTGCAGTTTTATAAGCATATTGAGTTAAATATTGCTTGAGAGATTCAAAAAAGGCTTCATCACCAACCGTATTTCTGAGTAAATGTAAAATTCGACCGCCTTTTGCATAAGAATGTGAATCGAACATATCTTCTTTACCGAGGTACCTAAATCTGATTAATGGTTCTTGTTTTTCTTTGGCTTCATCAAAATATTCATTAAGAGCCATATATGAAATCAAATCTGATTCATCTTTTCCATATTTATGATTAGTCCACAAAAATTCTGAATAATTGGCAAATGCTTCATTCAGAGGTAGATTTGACCATGATTCACATGTAACCAAATCGCCAAACCAATGATGAAAAAGTTCATGAGCAATTACGCCATCATCGTTGTCATCAACTAATTGATGCGTATCTTTCTGTATAAAATTCCCATGTACAGTTGCTGTGGTATTTTCCATTGCACCAGAAACATAGTCACGAACTGCAATTTGAGCATATTTTTCCCATTGATATTTTACATCCAAAATTTTCTCAAAATAACGAATCATTTCGGGCGTTCGACCATAAATATTGAAAGCGTATTTTTCAAATTTAGGTTCAATATAATAACTCACCTCAAAATCTTTGAAATTTGGGTCAATTACTTTTTTAAAATCCCCAACTGCAATCATGGTCAAATATGGTGCTGCGGGCTTAGATTGTTTCCAATAATCAGTGTGAGTACTGTCAGGATTTTGTTTGGAAGAAATGAGTTTACCATTGGAAAGTGTCGTAAATTTATTTTCTACGGTCAGAAAAATCTCTTGCGTCATTTTCTGATTGGGTGAGTCAATCGTAGGAAACCAACATGAGTTTGATTCGGTCTCGCCTTGTGTCCAAATTTGTTGAGGTTTATCCAACTCATTTCCCAGCGGATTGATAAAATATAAACCTTTATCAGCCGAAATAGCATCACTACCACCAACTTTACGTTCGCTTGGTTTGGCAATGTATGTAATCTGGATATTTACAGTATCTTTTCGAGTGAAAGATTGACCTAAATCTATTTTCAAGGTACTTTTATTATAGTCATATTTCAAATGCTTTCCTTTCATTATAACTTCCAAAACATCAAAACTTTTCGCATCCAAAGTAATTGATTTCTTAGGATAAAAATGCGGTTTAAAAGTTATCGATGCCTTGCCAAAAAGATATTGCTTATTCCAATCGGGTTTGATTTCAAGTTTTGTATGAATCAAATCATGCTCAATAGTTTTTGAAGCATTATATGGTTTTTGAGAGGGAAGTAAGACAATATTTTCTTGAGCAAAAACGCAAAAATTAAAAAAGAAAAATAGTGTTGTTTTAAGAAGTTTCATTGATGAAGACAAAAAAGTTTAAATCGCTGTAATTGTGTTTATTTTCGCCTTTTGGAGTAGTTCCTCGATGTTTTTAATAGCCTGCGTAAATCATTAAAATAATGTTCTTTTACTATTCTCAGAGCAAAACCATCGTCAAAAGTTTCTATTGTATAGTCTCGCTTAAATTTAAAATCATTCAAACTTGCATATCCACCTTTCAGTGTGAGCGTAAATACATTTTTTTTATCATCAAAAACCCATGAAGTTTCGTCAGTATCAATATCCAAAAAATCTACACCTGCACAAAATATTATTTTAGGGTCACTTTCATAATCATATTCGATTGTCCCGCTTTCTGATAAATTCAGTACTAAATTATTGATAGTTAGCTTAGATTCAAGGTAAGGCGTTAGATAAATATCTCCTCTTTCAATCCTATTTCTGACCAAAATCCAGCGTTTCGTTTTATTAAACAAAGTATTACTTAACTCAAAATAATTCATTTTTACTGAAGAAAAGGATACAGAAGAAAATAAAGTGCTAGCAACTTCCGTTTTCTCGTTTTCATCCAATACAGTTGTTTTCTTTACTGAATAATTTAATATTTTATCGGTTATATTTGAATATGCTTTAACATTTGCAGGGTCGTCCAATACTTTCTGAGCTTTTACCCTATTTTTAAGAGTAATTTTATTCTCATTATCAAATTTAGATGTTGCAACATTAGGAGAAACTATAGTTGAAGAATTTTTTATTAATTGATTATCAAATACTGTCTTTTTTCGTAAATCATCAAAAATTAGTTCTTTGCTTTTCATCAATATTAAGCCATCATGCACTTCATCTATCTTATATTCACGCTGAAATCTGAAATCATCCAAAGTAACATAACCAGCTTGAATCCTCAATATAAGTGTTTTAGATAGCGAATCGTAGGCCCAAAAGCTTTCCTTAGTATTAATATTGAGGTATTTGATTTCTAGATTTTCATCGTAATTTGAATTAGTTTCGTAATCGTAAACGATTTTACCATTTTCAGCAAATGTCAAAACTAAAGTATTTAATTTCACCTTCGATTTATTATATATAGTCAAAAAAACTTCATTTTTGTCAATCTTATTATTAACCAATATCCAGCGATTAGAAGTGTCCAGCAGGGGAATCTGCTGTGAAAATGAATGTGAAATTATTTGTAAGAAAACAGCAGTTAGTAAAATTTTATTCATTTTGGGATTTTCAAATTACGATTTAAGCAAATAGTTCTCAATAGAATTTTTAATACTGTTTGATTTTTAAATAAAAACTATACAAAACTTACACATTAAATCATTAATTTCCAAATATCAATTTTCAATTATTTGCAGCTCGTTTTGCTGGCAAATACGAAGCCAATAGCGTAATAATAATGATAGATATAGCGGTGAACAAAAAATCAATTAATTGCATTTTTATAGGGTAAGCATCAATAAATGAACTTTCAATTCCTATTTTTATTATACCATAGCGTTCTTGGAGGAAGCAAATCAATCCGCCTAAGACAAGGCCAACTATAGCACCAATAAAAGAAACTAAAGCCCCTTCCGAATAAAAAACAAACTTTACTAATCGTTCATCAGCCCCGATTGCAAAAAGTGTTTTCAAATCATGTTGTTTGTCAATGACGAGCATTGTCAAAGAAAAGAAAATATTAAATGAAGCAATGCCAATAATAAACATTAAAGCAATAAAAATAAACAATTTTTCGATTTTGATTGCCCTAAATAAAGAAGCATTTTGTTCATCTTGATTCTGAACCAAGAAGTTTACGCCAAAAATACTTTTTATGGATGCTTGAATTTGAGCAATGTCTGCATTGGGTTTTGTTTGAATCTCAATAGCACTTCTTTTGTCTCCATACTCGGTCAGTTGTTTTGCTACTTCAAGCGGAACATAAACAAAATCATCGTGAAGTTGCTCCAAGGAATAAACGCCAGATATATTCAAAATTTGACGATTAATATCATCTTCAGGATTCAACGAAATAGATTTTCTATTGCGTGGATACCAAATTTCAATAGGCTCAATGATATTTTGTAACGAGATATTTAATCCAGAATACACATTTCCACCAATAAATGCATAATCAACGCTGTCTCTTGTCAATATAAAATTCCCCTCAACCAATGATTTCTTCAGGGGGCTATAAGCCTGAAATGTTTCATCAACACCTTTAAGAGTGACTACCATTTGTGAGTTTTGGTATTTCACTAGTGCATTATCTTGAATTACTTCAGTTATATACCAAACATCCTCTATTGCTTTTAAATGAGCTATTTTGGTTTTATCGAGCAAAAAACTTTTTCCAGTCTTCGGCGAAATCTTAAGATCAGCATCGAAAGATTTGAAAATTTTGCGATTCAGATCTTCTAAGCCATTAAAAACCGATAACACAATCACTAAAGCCATTGTTCCGATGCCAATTCCGAGCATAGAAATAACAGAAATAAAATTGATAAAACTCTTTTTCTTTTTAGAAAAAAAATATCTTTTGGCGATAAGAAACGAAAGATTCACAATTTAAAAAGAATTAGTGGACTATATTTTTTATTCTTCATCCTCAACAGGGGCTGGCGGAATTACAATTCCTGCAAAAAGAGTATCCATTTTTTGAGCATATTCGGCCGTATCATCAATAAAAAACTGCAAATTCGGTACAATTCTCAGTTGATGACGCACTCTCTCGCCCAAAAAATTTCTAATAACCTTGGTGTTTTCTCTAATTATTTGTAAGACGCCTTCTCTATCTTTTGCCAATAAAAAACTTAAATATACCCTTGCAATAGCCAAATCTGGGGTTGTTTTCACATCAGTGATTGTTACAAAAGCACCATTAAATAATTGTTTTAAGTCTTTTTGAAAAATCTCACCTAGATCTTTTTGTATTTGTTTTGCTACTTGTCTTTGTCTTTTCGATTCCATCATTTTCTAATTTTGAATGAATGAATGTTTGAATGAATGAATGGAAAATTGAAGTTAATCTGAAAATAATTATTCTATCATTCAATCATTGAGTCATTCTATCATTAATTTCATACAAATATCCGTAAATTTTTGGGTTAAATAAAGTAAAGTTTCTCACATCAGTTAGTTTTTTCATAACTTTGTATCCTAAACTAATCTTTCAAAGCATTGTTAACAATTTTTAGGTTCAACTCCCTGCTTCATGTATTTTCACTGCTTTTGCTGGTCGTGATTATTAAAGTGCCTTTTTGGGGGCACCCACTCCCGATGCTCATTTCTGAACTTGAATGGATGTTGGTAGGCGAAAAAATCCATGATGGACAATTTTTATATAAAGAGGTTTGGACAAACGTCGGGCCTTTGGCATCTTTTGTATATTGGGCAATTAATGTATCCTTTGGGCGTTCGCAATTTGTTTATGAGTTTATTGCTGTTTTAGTAACTTATTTTCAAGCTTTATATTTTACTTTTATTTGCAATACCCGTCAAACCTACCTCGAAAAAAACTATGCTCCAGGTCTAATTTATGTGCTTTTGATGAGTCTCTCATTTGATATGAGTAAACTTTCGCCAGTTTTACTTTCAACAACATTTTTACTTTTTGCATTAAATAAACTCGTAAAGCAAATGGAACGCCGTGATGGAGTTTCTGATGAGGTTTTTGAGGTTGGACTGTATTTAGGTATGGCGTCGCTATTTCATCAACCAACGATGGTTTTTATTTTTTGGAGCATAGCTAGCCTTGTGTTTTTTACGAATGCTAATCTTCGTCAGCATTTTTTGGCAATATTGGGTTTTGGTTTACCACTATTTTTGGCTGGACTTTACTTTTATCTTTATGGCAGTCTTGAGGAATTTAAATACAACTGGTTTAATGGCATTTTCAAAATTAAACAATATACATTAGAAGATTTTAAGAGTGCTTTTATTGCGATTACTGTTCCCTCCGCTTTGGCAGTTTTTGGTTTTTTGAGGCAAACGCAAATCACCAGATATAACAGTTATCAACAACGTACGCAGCAAATTATGCTAATTTGGGGGATCACTTCATTGTTAGCATTATTTCTTTCTCCAAATGTTGCTCCAATGCAGTTTATTATTTTTGTACCATTTTTTGCTTTCTATATTACCGGATTTTTCTTACACTTAAAAGGAGTTTTCTTGCCCGAATTACTCTTTTCAATATTATTTCTTTTTATTATTTTTGTTCAATACCAAGGAGTTAGGCCTTTTTATGGTAAAGGTTTTGAACATTTGGCAAATATGCGGGTAAAACCTAAGGAAATTCCTGAAAGGATGAAGGGACAAAAAATGTTGGTAATTGGCGAAAGAATTGATGAATATAATTATGGTAAATCGGCTACTTGTTATCTCAATTGGGATCTTTCAAAAATCGACTTAGAAAATCCCGACAATTATGAAAGTATCATCAATATTTTTGATAATTTCAGGAAAGACCCTCCAACAATTATTATTGATAAGCAAAATGTTATTCCCAAAATATTCAAAAGAATTCCAGCTTTAGCATCCGACTATCAGAAAACGAAGATTGAAGGGATTTATCAAAGAAAATTTTAAAGTCGAGAAAAAAGATTCGGGATCCTGAGAAATTGTATTATTTCACTAATCTCGAATCTTGATTTTCAAATCTCAAATCTTACCACGAAATTTTATCTGCTCTTCGAGCATGACGACCGCCTTCAAATTCAGTTTTCAAGAAGGCATTCACACATTCTAATGCTAATTCAACATCAATAAATCGTGCAGGTAAACATATTACATTTGCATTATTATGTTGACGAATCAATTCTGCCACTTCCAAATTCCAGACTAAACCAGCTCTAATTCCTTGATGGTGATTGGCAGTCATACAAACGCCATTTCCACTTCCACAAATCAAGATTCCGAACTCATATTGTCCACTTTCAACCGAACTTGCCAATTGATGTGCTGTATCGGGATAATCGACTGCCTCGGACGTATAAGGGCCATAATCAGCAGTTTCAAAATTTTGTTCTTGAAGCCAACGAAGAATGACTTTTTTATACTCAAACCCTGCGTGGTCGCCTGCAATTGCTACTTTCATAATGATTTACTCCCCTACTCTTGATTTAAAAAATTATTAACTAAACTTCTCTTTTAGGGGCTGAATTAGTCAAGAAAAATTCATTTTTGTTATTGTAAACTTTTTTTTGCAAATATACGTTTTCATTGTCCAATTCTTATAAAAAATATAAAGAAGAATTGTTTGATTCGATTAGATATAAATTTAACGTACAAAACTATTTCGTACCAAAAACAAAAAATATATGGCAGAAAAAGAAATTAGATTAAATGAAGAAGAATTAATTCGTGAGGCATTTGTAGAAAAAGGATGGAACGAAATCCAAAGCCAAGATTCATGGCAAATATTAAAAACCGTAGCTGAATTTGTTGATGGTTTCGACCGTTTGGCTAAAATCGGCCCGTGTGTGACCATATACGGTTCGGCTAGAACAAAACCTGACCATAAATACTATTTACTTTCAGAAGAAATTGCAGCCAAATTAGTAGCTAAAGGATACGGTGTAATTACAGGCGGAGGGCCGGGAGTAATGGAGGCGGGCAATAAAGGTGCTTCCGAAAACGGAGGAAAATCGGTAGGTTTGAATATAAAATTACCATTCGAGCAAGTGCCAAACAGATTTGTTGACCACGATAAAAGCATTAATTTTGACTACTTTTTTGCAAGAAAAGTGTGTTTTATGAAATACTCGCAAGGATTTGTAATTATGCCTGGAGGATTCGGTACACTTGATGAACTTTTCGAAGCATTGACATTGATTCAGACGAAAAAGATTGCAAGATTCCCGATCGTCATGGTAGGAACAGAATATTGGCAAGGACTAATTGACTGGTTAAATCAAACAATGTGTGAGCGGGAAAAAAATATCAACCCTGAGGATATGAATTTAATCAAATTGGTAGATACCGCAGATGATGCGGTGAAAGTGATTAACGAATTCTACGGTAAATACCTATTAAAACCAAACTTCTAAAAGTTCTGAACGGACTGCCACGGCTATTGAGAGTTCTGAATTCTGAGTGATTCGCCACAGCGGTCAAAACTGAGTATTAAACTCGGAGCTCATTATTCAGAACCGCTGCGGTGGACCGCTCAGAACTATATTTTTAGGCTTCCTCGCCTACAACTTCTTCTAAAACAGCCACTAAATGTGTAGCAATCATTTCAGCTGAACGCCCTTCAATATGATGTCTTTCAATAAAGTGAATTACCTCACCGTTTTTGAAAATCGCAATCGCCGGTGATGATGGCGGGAATGGGATGTATGAACGCATCTGTTGAACCGCTTCAGTATCAACACCTGCAAAAACAGTTACTAAACTTTCAGGTTTTGCCTCTGAGCGTTGCAAAGCCAATTTCACACCCGGTCGACAAGTACCTGCTGCACAACCACATACAGAGTTAATAACAACCAACGACGTACCTTGTTGATTAGTAATAAAGTTATCTACATCAGAGGCAGATAATAATTCTTGAAAGCCTACATTAACTAAATCAGCTTTCATCGGTGACACTAAATGAGGAGGATACATAATTTAAACTGCCCTCCTGCCCCTAAAGGAGAGCATTCTTTTAATGGTTTTAATGTTGCTGGGGTATTCAACATTTTTTATTTTATTTTATACGCCCCCTTTAGAGGCTGGGCGACCGTCGCATGGGTTATCACATAAACCCAAGCTCCAATTGAGCTACTTCCGACATCATATCGGTTGCATAAGGAGGGTCGAACGTGAGTTCAACACTTACATCGCTTACACCTTCAATCTCACGGATTTTTTGTTCAACTTCCACTGGAATCGATTCTGCTGATGGGCAAGAAGGTGAGGTAAGGGTCATTAAAACATAGACATTATTTACAGGAAAAATCTTTATGTCATATATTAATCCCAGCTCATATACATCAACAGGAATCTCAGGATCATAAACCTGCTTAATTGCTACTATTATTTTATCTTTTAATTCTTGATCGGTCATTTTTTATTTATGAAAAACGTTTCAATTAGTTTTCTTTCGCTTGGTATGCCACGGCATAAGACCTCATTTGCTTCACCATAGAAGCCAATCCATTTGAGCGGGTCTGTGCTAAATGGCTTGCTAGTCCTATTTTATCAATAAAATATAAATCTGATTTTAATATCTCTTCTGGTGTATGATTTGTCATGACTTTTACGAGCATACTTACCAAACCTTTTACAATAATCGCTTCACTATCAGCCTCAAAATATAGTTTTCCATCTTGTTTATAAGCATGAAGCCAAACTATTGATTGACAACCTTTGATGATATTATCTTCATTTTTATGTTCATCTGCGAGTTTAGGCAGCTTTTTTCCTAAATCGATAATATACTCGTATTTTCCTTCCCAATCATCAAAGAGTTCGAATTCTTCAATAATTTCATCTTGTATTTCGTTTATTATCATTTATTAACTTCTTTTCTGTGACCAATTTCAATCACAATTACTATTAAATTATCATCTTCAATCAAATAAATCAATCTATAATTGCCGATTCTTATTCGCCAACTATCTCTTGCAGTCAATTTTTTCGATTTTGGAGGTCTTGGATTATCTGCCAATTATGCTATCGCTACTTCTACTTTTCTAAAATCTGATTTGGGTAGGTTTGACAAATCCTTTTCAGACTGTCGGGTAAATAAGATTTTATAAGACATTATTTTTTGCTTTTATTTCACTAACAACCTTGTCAAAAGGTATTAAATCGTCTCTATTAAAATCAACCATTGCTCTATCAAAAGCTTTGATTTCAGCTAATTCTTCAAGCTCCTCTTGAATTTTGATATAATCTCTTAAATCTAATACCACCTGTTTTCTTTTACCTTTTGCATCAATAATATATGTTTCTCTAATCGCTAACATAATTTTAACAATTTTAAAGTACCATTTTCTTTACTTTATGTATTCCTGCTACCAATTTATCAATTTCAGCCTTTGTGTTATAAACAGCAAATGAGGCTCTTGAAGTTCCGGGAAGACCTAAACGGTTCATTAGCGGTTGAGTACAATGATGTCCTGTACGTATGGCGATACCTTGTTGGTCAAGAATAACACCTACATCTTGTGGGTGAATACCATCTAAAACAAACGAAACTACCGAAACTTTCTCTTTTGCTTGACCAACAATTCGCAATCCTCCAATTTCGGATAATTGCTCGGTAGCATATTTCAAAAGTTCATCTTCGTAAGCCGCAATGTTTTCTTTACCCAAATCATTAATGTAATCAATAGCGAATTTTACTGCTACTACATCGGCAATATTTGGGGTTCCAGCTTCAAATTTATAGGGAAGTTCATTATAAGTAGTTTTCTCAAAAGTTACTTCCTTTATCATTTCTCCACCACCACGATATGGAGGCATGAAATTTAGAATATCTGATTTTCCATAAAGTACACCCATTCCGGTTGGGCCAAATATTTTATGTGCAGAGAAAACATAGAAATCAGCATCTAAAGCTTGCACATCAATCGTAAAATGCGATGTAGCTTGAGCTCCATCAATCAAAACCTTTGCTCCTACTTCATGGGCTTTGTCGATAATGAATTTTACGTCGTTGATTGTTCCCAAAGAATTAGAAACGTGAATGACCGAAACGAATTTGGTTTTTTCCGAAAGCATTTTTTCGTATTCTTCCAAAATTAAATCGCCATTATCATCGATCGGAATAACTCTTAAAACACAACCCTTTTCTTCACAAAGCATTTGCCAAGGCACTATATTAGAGTGATGCTCTAATGTTGAAATAATGATTTCATCGCCTTCTTTCAGAAATTTACGTCCGTAGGTTTGAGCAACTAAATTGATTCCATCAGTTGTACCGTAAGTAAAAATAATTTCTTCTTTATGAGCTGCATTTAAAAATTTCTGAATAGTTGTACGAGAATCTTCAAATGCAGAGGTTGCTTTTTCAGCTAAAAAGTGGATTCCACGGTGAATGTTAGCGTTATAATGACCGTAATAGTTTGCTAAAGCCTCTAAAACAACGAATGGCTTTTGAGTTGTGGCAGCATTATCAAAATATACTAAATCACGACCATTTACTTTTTCTTCAAGAATTGGAAAATCTTGACGAATTTTATTAATATCTAATACTGACATATATTGTTTATTGTAGATTTGTAATTTTTGGAGACTCCTCAATTGCTTACAGTTCTGTAACTCCATTTCGGCGATTCTGGATAACCGCTATACCTAATAACATATAAGTATAGTATTTAGTTTGGAATAATTCTAAATAAATCAAAATTTTAAAACGAAATGTTGCTTAGGTTGTTTCTTTCTAAAAAAGACAATTCCTACCCAAAATAAATCAATGCTAATCTTCACTGATTCGTGGTTCTGAATTGTTAGCCAAGCTTGTCTCATTTCTTCCGACCAGTAAATGTCATCAAAAACAAAGCAACTTTCATCATGGGCTTTTGAAAGGCATTGTTCAAAATATCGAATCGTGGGTTCGTAACGATGATTGGCATCGAAGAAAACAAAATCTATTTGTTCGGTTTTCTGTAATTTTTCGGGCAATGTTTCGTCAATGTTTCCGACTATTATTTCAATATTTTTTAAAGCCAATTTATCAAAATTTTCTTGTGCTATTTTAGCTGTTGAAGCACAACCTTCAAAACTTTTCACTTCGATATTTTTATCTACTTTGCCTAAATATGCAGTCGTTATGCCTAAAGAAGTACCTAAATCTAAAATATTTTTATATTCATAAAACTTAATAATTCTATAAAAAAGTTGAGCTAAACTTGGCTTTTTGAGTGATTTTTGTGCAATATCCTCAATAGTTCGTTTAATACTGTTGTTAGTTTTTGCACCTGCACCAAAATCCGTAATATTGACGATACGTTTATCACTCAAGAGTTGTTTTCTTAAAGACTCGATTAAATCATATTCTGCATAATGCGTTTTATCTTTCAAAACTTGGGTGAAAAAGTCAAATACAAAAGGCGAATGCAATGAATGTTCGTCTTTGGCTTTTAGAAGATATTTAATATAATCAAGAATCATACTGCAAAAATAGCAAAAAAGCACGACAGATTGCCGTGCTTTTTTGTTTTATGTCGGTGATATTTTAATTGCAAAAATCTAAATAACCAGAGATATTCAAATTCCTATTATCTGCTGTTCGTGCTTGAAAATACTGAGCATTTGTACTATTTAGAAGAGTAATTTCAAAGCCATTATCTAAGATATTTGCTTTGTACTATGTTATTCCATTAGTTGAAAATTTAGCATAAGTGTTGATGTCAATATTATGTACAAAAACATGAAATGTTGTATTTCCTCCATTACAAGTTTTATAGTTTTTAGCTTGGTCAAACTCAAATGGTTGTATTGAACAGATTGTTGAAATCTGATTTGGACTTTTTACTTTTGGCTTTGGTTGATATAATTGTAATTGAGGACAACCAATAATTGCGGTAAATACGATATTTGAGTTTCCATTTGCAAAGAAATTAGGCTCTAATTTAATTGCTTTCCCTGCTCTATAAATATCTGTCGAGTTATCGGGAATAGTAGAATTAAGTGTTATATAATCTTGACAATTTCCTGCACAAATGGAGTTTGGTAAATTATAAATCTCATTTCTAAAAGCATTAATAAGGCGTTCATCATTCCGAGCATGACCTAAATCTTTGTCAAGAGGGGCATAAACAGTATCAAAGGGTGTAGTTCCTGCACATTTGGAAAGGTTTACACCTGTAAAGTTTTTGTAAATGTAATAGTTTTCAGAATTGGGGAAAGTATAATCTACTGAACTCATAGTGGGCATAAAATTAGTAAATGGAAGTAAATTTAAAGGAACGCCCAATTGTTTTGAGGTAATTTTATCCAGGATTTTATTTAGTCCTTTTATTTGGTCGCCTTCAATATCTACGTCAGCATCAGCACCAAAATTTCCGCCTGGTGCTATATCATAACTTTGATTATTAAATGGCAATGTATAAAATTTTTGTTGTTTAAATTGTCCACCTCCAAATACTAATTTAAAGAGATTTGTCTTATTATTAACGGCAAAATCAAGGGATTCACAACGATTACTTTCTGTTTGGGTATATGCCTTTATTCTAACAACATCACAATTTGAAGTACAAACTGGGTTTTTATTCTTAATAATTTCTAATTCAAATTCTTGCTGACAAGGTGTAATAATTTCATTATCGGGCTGTGTTTGTGATTTCAAGATGCCCGAACGATTTCCTTTAACAATAGCTACTTTTCGACAAATAGAAGGGTAATTATTAACTAAATTTAGATTACTCAAAAGTTGAGTTCTGTAAGGATGTGGCTCAATTTCTTCTGAACCCATTGAAGAGTGATTTACGAGCATTTGCTTTGCACCATTATTTTGATGTAAGAAATTTCGAACACCTTCAAAAATATGTAATCCTCCATATTGTGTAACCATATCTAACATTTGTTGTACACCAAGGGGTACTTCTGCTCCTTGGTGTGGACCATCAAAAGAAATGTAAGTTCGGGTATGATGGGGCTTATTATTTTTCTCCATATAAGCAAGTGCATATCGAGCAACTAATGCACCCATACTTGGAGCGATAATAATAAAATCTTGTTGAATTGAGGACTGATATTGATTATAAATTGTTTCCAAAAATTTGGCAAAGGCAAGTCCATTATTTTCTACGAAACCAGCTCCACCACGATTTGTTCCCTTCGCATCATAATCGTAGATAGCAATGTCATAGCCATTTTGCCGTAATTCATCACCAAATTTTTTGTCTATCCCATTTTCTCTAAATGGTCTATTAACTCTGCCGTCCCAAATATCCCAAACTTTTCGTGAATTAGTAGGGTCGAAACCATCAACAAAAATGACTAACTTCTTTATTTGCTGTGAAGTACAATTATTATCAGCAAAGAAAATATATCCCCTGCCTTTGGCAGCATATGCTCCGCTTCCATACCCACCATTAAATGAATCACCAGTTACAAATATCTGAGTTTGTCCATTACAAGGCGTTAATTCTTTTAAATCCTCTTTTTTAAGTTCAATTCTTGATATTTTTACACCAAAAATTTTCTTCTTGAGTTTAATAGTCAATATAGCAAAACTTGTTACGGTAACGAATGGAACAAAAAACGAAAAAAATCGAATAGGTCCTTTTATTGAACGTCCATTTTGTTGATTTCCTAAATTCAAAAGTGATTCTCGATGCAAAAGTTGTCCATCCATTTCAAAATCTATGTATTCATAATCTGATAGATTGAAACCATTATTTGAAAGTATAAAGTCAGAATCTAAGTAGAAAGTATGGGTTGCTCCTGTATAAAAGCGGTCTAAGCCTTCGGCAAAAAGAGGAACTGCTATAAAGATATTTTGAGCATCATAGGGAGATTCATTTCTACCTGAAACATCATAGATTTTTCCATTACTTGTTGAAAGTAAGTTATTTGCTACTGCATCTGGGTTAATTGTATTGAAATTATAATCAATAATACCAATAGGGTGGTGAAAGTCGGGGTCTGTATTGAAATTTATTAGTTTAGTTCCAAGTTCCGATGTATGAATTAAAGAAGAACGAGAAAATGAAGAATGATAAATTTCGTTATATGCTTGAATAAAATGAAGTGTACTTGTTGTGTTTGTATTTTCTGAACCATCATAAGTGGTTAGTTCAGCCCAAGGAAAAACAGACTCATAAAGAATCCCTGTGGGGACTTGTGATTTGTCAAGGGGGCTGATAATATCAGCAATTTCTGTATTAATTGGCGTAGGGATATTGCAATTTGGAATTTGAGAAAGTGCAAAGTCACAGCAAGCCAACCAAAAAATGGAGGCATAAAAATACTTCATAGAATGATGTGTTTTAGTAAGTTAAATTGTTAAATTGACCATTACGAATTTTAGCTATTTTTGTTTTATCTATCTCGCTTTTAGCATCAAATTCAAATTTTCCACTTACTTTTTTAGTAAGTGTATCTACTTTTGTAATATTAATAAAACCTATATTATTTATAGAATTGTAACCCTCTTTAACACTATTTCCATTAACTCTAATATATCCACCATAGTATGACGCATTGGTATAAAGGGAATCAATAACATATTTCTTGACTTCCAATTTTTTTCCTTTCAAATTTATATATAAAAGAACATCTTTATAAGTCTTGGAGTTATAAGCAGAAACCGTAAAAGTTCCCTTTAATTTATACCAATCTGCAATTAATACCTCATTAAAAATATCTCCATTACTATTAGGTCTATACCTTTCTCCGTCGATTTCACAATAAAATCTTTCGTTATCTGTTGGACTTGGCTCAACATTAGAACTTTTACAACCACCGAATATTAGTATGATAAAGAGTATTTGTTTCATGTTATTTTTATTTAAAAGAATAAGGAATTAATAAAACCATCCTGTAAACCAATTACTAAAAAACTTAATTAACATCCATAAAGCATAGGAAAGTAATATGGCGTAAAGAATTAGCATTAACATTATAAATCCTAATGAAGATAAGCAGTAGGTTATCCATAATTTTTTTCTTCTAATTTTAGAAAACTCTTCTCTATAAGCATTAATATACAATTGGTTTTCTGAATAGATAGATTTAGGGATTTGTATTTTGTTATGGTTTATTCCTTTTTTCTGAAAATATAAAGGGATAATCCAACCTAAAATTGGTGTGCCTATAAAAGCTCCAGCAATTACAATTCTATTTTCTCTTTTATTCTTAAAATGTTTTTTTGCATCTTTTTGGGCTATTATTGTAATAGAATCCTTGGCAACAGTTTTAGTCGAATCGCTTGAAACGTAAATGCTATTTGCTCCATAGGTATTAAAGTTTTGCATTAAAAGAAAAATAAATAAAGCTATTTTCATCGTCATATTTGGCGTTTTTTTTCAATTTATGTCAGTTAAAATTCTAAAAACAAAAAAGCGTGAACATTGCTTGTACTTTGTTTCTGAGGTTCGGGAAAACCTTGCACACAAAGCCAAGCAACGCCACGCATACCGTGGCGTTTATACTTGAACTTCCTGTGTGCTTTGAAATTTTCACGATTTCAGAAACAGGCTCATCAGCTAAAACGCTAATATATATTTTTACCTATCTCAATATTTTAATTCATGTACTGTCTCTATATTTAGTTCGTGGAAAAGTTGTAATTATTTTTTTTTGTAAAACATTATAAAAGTACGTGGTAAAATCCAGTATTTTTGGACTTCTTCTTATCATTTCAGACATATTATTTCTAAAAAACAAAAAAAGCACGACAGATTGCCGTGCTTTTTTTATTGAAAACAAGATAAAACCTAATGCTACTGATTATTTTCAATAGACTCTTCCATTTTGGTTCGCCCAAACGAAAGTAATTCTCCTTCTCCACTATAATCTACCACAATTGTATCGCCTTCTTGAACATCTCCTTTTAAGATTTCTTCTGCCAATGGGTCTTCAACATATTTCTGAATCGCACGGTTCAATGGTCTTGCTCCGTATTGTTGGTCATACCCTTTTTCTGACAAGAAATCTTTTGCTTTGTCTGTCAAAGAAATATTATAGCCAATATTGGTGATACGAGCAATTAATCGACCGAGAGCAATGTCAATAATATTATGAATGTCATCACGGCTCAATGAATTAAACACAATTACATCGTCAAGACGGTTCAAGAATTCGGGTGAGAATGTTTTCTTTAAAGCATTTTGAATGGTACTTTTCACAATATCATCTTGATTGTCCGTACGTGATTTAGTTGCGAAACCAATGCCTGTACCAAAATCTTTTAGGTCACGAACTCCAATATTTGAGGTCATGATAATTATTGTATTCCGAAAATCAACTCGTCGACCAAGACTATCTGTCAAAATGCCATCATCAAGTACCTGCAATAAGATATTATAAACATCTGGGTGTGCTTTTTCAATCTCATCAAGCAATATAACAGAATACGGTTTTCTACGTATTTTCTCGGTTAATTGACCGCCTTCTTCATAGCCAACATATCCTGGAGGTGCTCCAACTAAGCGAGAGATACTGAATTTTTCCATGTACTCGCTCATATCAATTCTTACTAAAGCGTCTTCTTTATCAAAAAGATAGGTTGCAAGAGTCTTTGCCAATTCGGTTTTCCCAACACCCGTCGGACCTAAGAAGATAAACGAACCGATTGGTTTTTTAGGATCTTTCAATCCAACACGTGTACGCTGAATTGATTTCACAAGTTTCTCAACTGCTGGGTCTTGACCAACGATTCTTCCACGAAGTGCATCGCCCATGTTCAAAATTTTCTCGCCATCATTCATGTTGACACGCTTTACAGGAATGCCCGTCATCATTGACACAACATCGCCTACGTGATCTTCGGTTACAGTATAACGCTTGGATTTCGCTTCTTCTTCCCAAGACATTTTGGCTTTGTCAAGTTGTTCTAAAAGTTTTTTCTCACGATCACGGAGTTGAGCTGCTTCTTCGTAGCGTTGGCTCTTAACAACCTGATTTTTTTCTTTCTTGATTAACTCAACTTGTTCTTCCAAGAACAAAATATCTTGTGGAACAGAAATATTATTAATGTGTACTCTCGCACCAACTTCGTCCAAAACGTCTATTGCTTTGTCAGGTAAATAGCGATCTGTAATGTATCTTTCCGATAATTTAACAGCCGCTTCCAAAGCACCTTGTGTATAACTTACATGGTGGTGATCTTCATACTTATCTTTTATATTATTCAATATTTCGATGGTTTCATCGATTGATGTTGCTTCAACCATTACCATTTGGAAACGACGAGCCAAAGCTCCATCTTTCTCGATATATTGACGGTACTCATCAAGGGTTGTTGCACCAATACATTGAATATCGCCACGAGCCAAAGCAGGCTTAAACATATTCGAAGCATCTAGTGAGCCACTTGCACCACCTGCACCTACGATTGTGTGAATCTCATCAATAAATAAAATGACATCTGGCGATTTCTCCAATTCATTCATTACTGCCTTCATTCGTTCTTCAAACTGGCCACGGTATTTTGTCCCTGCCACCAATGAAGCTAAATCAAGCGTTACGACGCGTTTTCCGAATAAAATTCTTGAAACTTTTTTCTGAACAATTCTGAGAGCCAAACCTTCTGCAATGGCAGTTTTGCCAACACCAGGCTCACCAATCAAAATAGGATTATTTTTCTTACGCCTTGAAAGAATTTGAGCGACACGCTCAATTTCTTTTTCGCGTCCTACAATCGGATCGAGTTTACCAGCTTCGGCAAATTTGGTTAGGTCACGTCCGAAATTATCTAAAACAGGGGTTTTAGACTTTTCAGGATTTTTCTGCTCTCCTTTTTGCTGATATCCACCAGTAGCACCACCGAATATTCTTTCATCATCATCGTCAGTTTCCGGTCGTTCCATCATAGGTTTCTGACCAGTTAGTTGATAATCAAGCATTTCCTTTGTTTGTTCGTAATTAAGCTTGAACTTTTGCAAGATCTGCCCACCGAGGTTATCGCCATCTCGCAAAATGGCTAAAAGTAAATGCTCAGTGCCTATTAGTTGAGATTTAAAAATTTTAGCCTCTAGATGGGTAATTTTCAAAACTTTTTCAGACTGGCGAGTCAGCGGAATATTTGCCAAATTTTTAATATTGTTGGTTGCAGTGCCTTTTGTGGCTTGCTCAATAGTGATGCGTAGTTCGTCAAGTTGTACGCCTGAATCTCTCAATAGATTTAGAGCAATCCCCTCACCATCTCTTATCATCCCCAAAATCAAGTGTTCGGTTCCGATATAATCATGACCCAGTCGTAACGCCTCTTCACGAGCTAAGGTTATGATTTCTTTGACTTTCTGTGAAAATTTAGGCTCCATTTGAAATTAATGTAGAATGAAGAATGTAGAATGAATAATAAATTTGCAAGCTACAATCAGAATATTTTTACAATTAAAACGAATCAAACGAGAATCAGAAAATGTAGCTTTTTTAAAGTAAAATGTTTAAATATTTGAAAAAACCTTTTTACACTTTCGATTCTACTTTCTTAATTAACATTTACGTTTTGCAATATAACGGATTATTGATAAAGTGTGTTCAAATTGCCTTAGATTTTTTTAAAGTTTCTGAAGCTTGGTTTCCACGACAAAATAACAAATCGATTATGGAAAGATTCGGAACAAATTCATTGCCAAAATTTTGATGATATGGGCTTGATTGATAAAATTGACCATTATTAGAGTCGTTTTTGGGATTTATAAGATTTCGAGCATCAAAAACAGTCGAATTGGCTTCTTTTTCATAATTCTCAGTCTGACGAATTGTCTTTTTTACTCGTAATAACTTCAGACACATTGTCAGTATTTCAAAATTAAAATCCCACAAAAAATTATATTTTTTATCATAAATATTTTTAAAATAATCTGAATAAAACTCATAAAATGGGGATTTTCCATAAGCCGCACTCAATGTTCGCCAATGATTAACGTCCCACCTTTGGCTGTAATCAATTATTATATCTTTTATCAAAACCTTTTTATTGCTGCCAATTACTGGTATAACCAACATTTCTGTTTTGTTTGAACCCAAAATATAACTTCGATTTCGATAAGATTGCTTGACGAAGTTTTCGTTTGATTCGAGTATTATTTCATTGAAAGATTGAATGCAACTAAAAAACTCTATGCTAGGCAAATATTGCAATTCAATCAAAACTGATTGTTTATCAAATGTTTTCATTCAGCAAAAAAACATATTTTAAAAAAAATATACAATTCATTTCAGCAAAACTATAAAAATGTATGGATTTATTCTGAAATTTGTTAATCAAAATACAACACTTTCTCAAAAATCATGACAAGGATTTTTACTTACCTATATCTACTGATTGCCTCTATTAATTTTCCAATTTTGGAAAACTCAAACTCTGCTGGTAAAAAAAATTATACTACCACTTTTATTGATATTCCACTAAATTTATCGGCAAAAGATATACGTAATAATATTCAATTACAACCAAAATTTACTATAGTTTCAATTACAGAAGGTAAAGATATTCCTATTAAAGAAATAAATGGGAGATTTACAGTGATCGTAAAGAGAGGTGAATCTTACAAAATCACAGCTCAATTAGATGGTTACTATACCAAAGAAAAAATCCAAAATATTGACAATTACCAAGACAAAGGTGGTTTTACTTTAGTACTAGATATGGAACCTCAACCTTCTGCATCTTTGATTCTAAAAGCCCTAGACGAATCAACAGGTAATAATGTTGAAGCCTCTTTCACGATTAGGGCTGGGGATAAAACTTACTTTGGAAAAACCAGTAAAAATGTGCCTTATCATAAAATAATTCTAACAAAAACTGATTTATACACAGTTGAAGTAACTTCAAATAGCCATAAATCAAAACGTGAAAGTTTTTTAATAGAAATTGGTGACTCAGTGCGATCTTACACCAGGGATATCAGACTTGAAAAAACCTTGACTGATGTAAAGATTCTAATTGTTGGTGTTGACACCAAAAAAGTATTGAAAGGAGTAAGTTTGAAAATAACGAATACAACTGACAATTTACCTTTATTTGATAGTTTTCTGCCAGAAGGTGAAGCTGTTGTAAAGTTTGACTCATCAAAAAGATATTTATTCTCAATAGAACAACCTGGTTATACCTCATTAAAATTAGATGTAAAAACCACAAATCAAAAGGAATTATTAATAACGATGCCCGCTGAAAGTTTCTTTTCTTTTGGTGCTTACGATAGAGTATCAGGAATACGTCTTCCTGCAAAATTCAAAATTTCGTACAAAGATAATGTTCAAGAAATTCAAGGTACAACCGACTCTGACATAAAATTCAAAGCTACAGAAGGAGGAATTTATACAGTAGAAGTAAGCCATCCAAAATATACTACTAAGAAACTACCATATAATATAGAAAATCTAAGCACTGGAAAAATAAGTCACAAAATAAACCTTGAAAGTGCGGTTGATGAATACACAATTTTGGTGGTCGATGGTGAAGACAAGAATATGATTCAAGGGGCGGATGTAAAAATCTTTGATGATATGATGCAGCCCGTTCCTTTAAGAGTAAATGTTAAAACAGGGGAATACAAATTAATCTTAGAAAAAAACAAAGATTATTTCCAAAAAATTGAAGCCAATGGATACATGGAAAAAACTGGAACGCTTCAACCCAGTTCTAGCAAATTTATTAGTATCAGTATGGAAAAGGTATTTCAGGCTGTGTTCTATTCAGCAATTGATGGTATAACCAAAAAACCAATTGAAGCAAAATATAAGCTAATGAGTTTAGACCAAAAAACATTAATTGGAACTTCTGATGCAACCAAACAATACAAAATCAGGCTTTTCCCTCAGAAAAATTATGTTTTGGAAATTTCAGCTATTGGTTATAAAACAATCACCGAAAACCCAGGTTTTGTGGCTAGTAAATCTGAAAAAGATGAAAGCAAAGTAATTGAACTACAAAAAGACACCTATACTTTCACATTCAAAATTATTGATGCTCAAAAGAAAGAAGCCCTAAAGAATGCTAATTTATCGGTTCTCAATTTTAATACTAACCAACCTGTTATTGCAACCAATGACAAAAATGGTTTTACTGTAAATTTAAAGATTGCAGAAACTTATTCAGTGACTGCTGAAGCGGAAAGCTATGAAAATTCTTTACAAAAAATTTATGTTAAGGCATTAACATCAATTAGCAAATTTGACCATGAAATCCCACTTTTTAAATACGACTTTGATAAAACCAAATTGATGGTAAAAGATGAAGAAAATGGTGGATTCGTAGCAAATGCTAATCTCAAAGTTTATAATTCCAATAATGAACCCATTTCGATTGCCGCAAATCTACTTTCGACAGAATGGTTGGCCGAACTCAAAAATGATGAGTTATATAATGTAGAAATTAAAGCCGATGGTTACCTACCTTACAAAGGTAGTTTACCAAAAATACCATTGAATAAAACCATAAAGCTGAAACTCAAAAAAGTACCAACACAAGATGTTTCCTTAGCACCAATTGACGCTCTGACAAAAAAAGGTATAATTGCAGATTTTAAAATTACAACTGGAGGTGAATTAGTGAATGGCACGCTCTTAAAAAGGGGTACACGAATGAAAGCAACATTCATTCAAGATAAAATTTATGAAATAGAATTGAACCCACGAGGCTATAAAACTTTTAAAGATACCGTAAACATTGCCGATGCTGTGAATGGAATGATAACAATTCCACTAAAAAAAGAGACTTATGGTTTTAATTTTAAGGCTCTTGACTCAAAACAAAAACAACCAATACCAAATGTGACACTTAAATTAACTGATGAAAAAAATCAATTTTTTATGGCCAATTATGCCATCGAAACACAAGATTTTCAGACAAATTTAATTCCTGACAAAAAATACATTATAGAACTTGAAGCTCCAGGCTATGTTATTTACACTGATACAGTTGATGTAACAAGTTTAGCCTCGACTTCTGATTTCATGCGTGAGGTGTTTATGTTAAAGAAAGAGGTTGAACAGGAAGTTGAACCAAAACCAGAATTTAAGCAAGAAGAGCCAAAAATAGTAGAGCAAAAACCAGAACCCATAACACAAATTGAAAAGAAAATCGAAGTAATAGAGATAGCTGAAAAATCAGTCGAGCAAAAGCCAGAGTCTGATTTAAAAAAAGTAGTACAGAAAGATGAAAAAACTTATGTAGATGAGGCAAAAGTTATTTTTGACGAAGATTTAAATGCTGAAATAATTAAGAATATAGGCCTCGGAAAAAGATTCAGATTAAGCAATTTTTACTTCGAGAAAAGTAGTTCACAAATTGAGCCTAAATCTTTACCTCAGCTTGATAAGTTGTTCAATATATTGCAGTTAAACCCAAATATTAAACTCGAAATAATAGGATATACTGATAATAATGGAGACCCACGCTTAAACCTCGCATTATCTCATTTTAGAGCAACGGTAATCTCGAATTATCTATTTAATAGAGGCATAGCTGCAAATAGAATAAAAGTTACAGGCAAAGGACAAGAAGGGCCTATTGCTCCCAACGATACTGAAGACAATCGTATAAAAAATCGACGAGTAGAATTTGTGTTTATTGAAAACTAATATATAAAAGCAGAAATTTTGCAACAACCATCGAAAATTATTCTTTGGTTGTTGCTCTTTTTATACGGTCGTTTATAGCCCGTCCTAATCCTTTTTCGGGAAGTAATTCAGTAAAAATTTTATCAAAACCACGAGCATCTAGCAAACGCATATAGGCAAATAAGTTCTTGGCTGCCTCACTCAAATCTCCAGTTCGTGAAAGTAAAAGTTGGTTTTCGAGAGAAATATTTGGATGAATCTTATCAAAACCCAAATAACCAATTTTCTGTGTATCCTCTTCCAACAATAACAAATCAGCAGCAAACAGTAACTTTGTACGTGGAGCATAATGACTTTTTAGCATTCCAGGAGCTTTCGGGTTTGACGATGAATGTTCTTCTATTCTCACCTTCCCAACAATCGCCTCAATTTCTTCGATCGCTAAACCTCCTTTCCTAAGAACAACGATTTCGCCATCAAAAAATCCAATAATCGAAGATTCAATTCCGACCTTACATTCTCCGCCATCTAATATATAATTAATTTTATCACCCAGCTGATTATCAACATGATGAGCAGAAGTTGGCGAAATATATCCAAAAGGATTGGCACTCGGAGCAGACAATGGAAAATCTAAATTTATCAATAATTCTAAAGCCAAAGGATGATTTGGAATTCTTACAGCAACCATATCAAGTCCAGAGGTGACTAAATCAGAAATGATTTCTTTTTTGGGTAAAAGTAAAGTCAAAGGACCCGGCATAAAATGCTTTGCTAAAAGCTGTGCTTGTTCAGGAATCTCCCTAACAAATTCATGCACTCGCTCAAGACTCGATGTATGCACAATTAGTGGGTCGAAAGTCGGTCGATTTTTTACAGTAAAAATCTTGGTGATTGCTTTTATATTATATGCATTTCCAGCCAATCCATAGACAGTTTCGGTGGGTAAACCAAGTACATCACCAGCCATCAATACATCAATTGCTTGTTTTATATCTTTTCCTATTATTGCCATCAAACTAATTCTTTTTCAAAATAAACAATATCGGGTTCGGGGTTGAAATTATACGCTTGCGTTTCTATAAAACCAAAAGAAGCATAAAGATGATTAGCTGATTCTAACCGCCTTAAAGTATCCAATTTTATGGTTGAATAACCTTTATTTTTTGCTTCTTCCATCAATTTATTAGCCAACATTCTTCCAAGTCCCAAACCTTGAAACTCAGATTTTACAAACAAACGCTTCATTTCGCAAACTCCAACTTCAAGTTTCCAAAGTGCAATACAACCAGCTGCTTGACCGCCTACTTTGGCCAAGAAAATCGATCCTTCTGGTTCAGCATATTTAGCTGGTAATTTCGCCAATTCGTTTTCAAAGTCTTGAAAATCAAGATTTACCTGCAAAAACTCAACATATTCTCGGAAAAGTTGTTTGACATCTTCCAAATCTTGTTCATTACTTATTTTTTCTATTTCAATCTTTTTCATTCCTTAAAATTTATACCCAACCTCAACCAATGTCAAGCCTTCGGGAGGAACTGCCCTACCCGCAAAATTTCTATTTTTGGAAACTATTATTTGTTCAAAATCGGCTAAACTCAATCTTCCAGCACCAATTTCAATCATCGTTCCGACAATTGCTCTGACCATTCCTCTCAAAAATCTATCAGCTTTTATATGAAACAACAAAGTTTGATCTTGTTGTTCCCAAAATGCAAACTCAATCTTACAATTAAAAGTTTGAACATCGGTTTTTACCTTACTAAAGCATTGAAAATCAATATATTGTTTCATTAACTCTCCTGCTTTGTTCATTAAATCAATATTTAGCTTAGATTTAAAAAAATACGAAGTATCGTAATCAAACGGCGTTTTTTCCTGCTGAATTCTGTAAATATATCTTCGATGTATAGCATCAAATCTAGAATGAAACTCATCTGAAACTCTTTTTATTTGATGAATAGCAATATCTTTCGACAAAATTCCATTTAGACTATTCACAATCCTATCGGGATTTTCAATAACTTTATCAAGGTCAAAATGAGCAAATTGTTGGGCAGCGTGTACGCCAGTATCGGTTCTGCTGCTACCTGTAATATTAATCTTTTCTTGGAGAATCAATGACAATCCTTTTTCGATACATTCTTGTACCGTAATTGCGTTTGGTTGAATCTGCCAACCGTGAAACGAACTCCCTCTGTATGAACATTCAATTAAATAACGCATATTGCAAATTTACGATTTACGAATGACGATTTAACATTATAAAATGAAAAAATCGAAGGTTTAATTACAAATTTAAATTTTAAAATATCAAAAATACACAACTACTTGACTATCAAAAAGATAAATATAAAACACGTTATTTAAATCCATTTTTTCGCGTAAATATTTATTAATTAATTGGAAATTTATGAAAGATATTACCCACATCGTGGAACATTTTACCCACAGCGTGGAACATTTAATTGTTTCTTAACATTAAAAGTCTGATATTTGTATTAGTAATTTTCTCTAACCTCAAGAAATGGGAAAAATAATAGCAATTGCCAATCAAAAAGGTGGTGTAGGCAAAACCACAACAACAATTAACCTTGCAGCCAGTTTGGCTGCACTCGAATTTCGTACGCTCATTATTGATGCAGACCCTCAGGCTAACGCCACTTCTGGATTGGGTTTTAATCCAAAAGAGGTCGAAAACAGTATATATGAATGTATGGTGGACGACATTCGTCCACGAGATATTATTATCGAAACCAATTTTCCCAATTTAAATTTGCTTCCATCGCACATCGATTTAGTTGGTGCTGAAATTGAGATGATTAACCTTCCGAAACGCGAAGAAAAAATGAAAGAGTCGCTCAAGGATGTAAAAGACATGTACGATTTTATCATTATTGATTGTTCTCCATCGTTAGGTTTAATCGTTATCAATAGTCTTACGGCTGCCGATTCAGTTATTGTACCGGTGCAGTGCGAATACTTTGCATTGGAAGGACTTGGAAAGTTATTGAATACAATCAAAATTATTCAACAACGCCTAAATCCAGCCTTAACGATTGAAGGAATCTTGCTGACGATGTACGATTTGAGGGTGCGATTATCAAACCAAGTTGTACATGAAGTAACGACACACTTTAAAAATATGGTTTTTCAAACCCTAATTCCACGAAATATCCGACTATCAGAATCTCCGAGTTATGGAGTACCCGCACTTTCACAAGATGCGGATAGTAAAGGTGCAATTAGTTATTTGAACCTGGCACGTGAAATTTTGATCAAAAATGGAAAACTCGGAGTTGACAACTAATTATTATCAAACAACAATAAGATGAGTAAAAAGTAACTTTGATTTTTACTTTTCACATAGATATATGGAGCCTAGGATAGGAAATACAAAAAAAAGCATGACTGGGCTCGGAAGAGGCCTTGGTGCATTACTGTCGGATTCGGTCTCAGAAAAAGGCTCAGAAAAAAGTTTTGAAACGCCTGTGCCTCGCCGTATGGAAGCCATGAGTTCGATGCACGAAATCATGATTGAGTCGGTAGAAACTAATCCATTTCAACCACGTACACACTTCGATCAAGAAGCGTTACAAGAATTAGCCGAGTCGATAAAAGTTTTAGGAATAATACAGCCCATTACTGTTAAAGAATCAAGTCCTGGGAAATATACGCTTATTTCGGGTGAGAGACGTTTACAAGCGTCTAAATTGGCAGGATTTAACAAAATCCCAGCCTACATTCGAACTGCCAACGACCAACAAATGCTCGAAATGGCTCTCATCGAAAACATTCAACGTGAAAACTTGAATGCAATCGAGATTGCCCTAAGTTATCACCGTTTATTAAGTGAATTCCAATTAAAACAAGAAGAATTAGGTGATAGAGTTGGAAAAAACCGTACAACAGTAAATAATTATTTGAGGCTCTTGAAATTGCCCGATGTGATTCAAGCGGCTGTTAGAGATAGTGAAATTTCGATGGGTCATGCACGTGCATTGATTAATATTGATAATCACGAAACGCAGATTAAACTTTTCAATAAGATTGTTCAAGAAAATTGGTCAGTACGAAAGGTTGAAGACGAAGTACGAAGATTAACCTTGATAATTCCAGAAGAAGGAAAGTCAACTCGCCTAGTGACGATAAAACAAGAGATTTCTTCTCTACAATTCAGGTTACAAGGTTATTTTGGAACAAAAGTTTTGGTAAAAGCTGATGATAAACACAAAGGCGAAATTAAGATTCCGTTTACTTCTAAAGAAGAACTTGACAAAATTCTTAATGCAATCAAAGTTAACCATTGATTCGTTAAGGAATGTTAAATACTTGATTTTATGATACTTACGCACAATCGTGAACGTTATAAAATCAAAAATTTAAAACATAATGATAAGGATTTTAATCGCCTTTTTCTTGATTTCAGGTACTACTTTTGCACAAAAACTTGATACAACCAAAATATTAAGTACAACAAAAGTTTTAGTTGATACAACAAAGAAATTAAGTTTTCTGAAAAACGTACTCAATACAGATTCTTCCAACAAAAGAAATATACCTCGAACTGTTTTGCTACGTTCTTTAGTTCTTCCAGGTTGGGGCCAAGCCACCAACAGACAATATTGGGTAATTCCGATTGTTTATGCCGCCGCCGCAGGCGGAGTTTATACCATTTGGTGGAATAATGATAAGTATAAATTTTATAAAGGTTATTTATCGCAAATTGTTGTTGATAAAAAGACCGAAGTTGATATTCCTGTTAAAGGTGAGTTACGTGGTCCATTTGTGCAGACACAAATCGAACCAGCGGTTAAGGCCTACCGTCGCCAACGAGACCTTTCTTGGATAGGATTAGCGGTTGGTTGGACTTTACAGGCGATTCAAGCAAATGTTTCTGCCCATTTAAAAGGTTTCGACATGACAGAAGATATTTCGATGAAGTTTGAACCCGCATTAGAGTCTTCATCATTCGGAACATCCGCTGGCGTAAAACTTAGATTAAACTTTTAATATTTCAAATAAATTACACGCTGGAAGTATGCGAATTGCACTTTTAGGATATGGAAAAATGGGTAAAGTAATCGAACAAATTGCTTTAGAAAGAGGTCACGAAATTTCATTAAAAATTGATATCAGTAACCGTACCGAAATCCTTTCACTTAGCCGTGAAAACACCGATGTTGTTATTGAGTTTAGTTCACCAGAATCTGCATACGGAAATTTAAAATATTGCATGGAGTTCGGCATTCCGACCGTATGTGGTACAACGGGTTGGCTTAAACATAAACCTGAAATCGAAAAACTTTGCATTGAAGGTAAGTCAGCGTTTTTCTACGCCTCTAACTATAGCATCGGCGTAAATCTTTTTTTCGAGCTAAACAAAACTTTGGCTCGTTTGATGAATCCATACAAAGAATTTAAGGTTTCTAGCAATGAGACTCACCATACGGAGAAAAAAGATGCTCCAAGCGGTACTGCAATTACATTGGCAGAAGGAATAATTGATAATCTTTCGGTTAAAAACACTTGGGTAAATAACCAAATTGCGGCAGAAAATGAAGTACCAATTTGGTCCTCAAGAGAAGGAAAAGTTCCAGGAACACATACTATAAAATATATTTCAGACGTTGATCAAATAGAAATCACGCACATTGCAAATAGTCGTCAAGGATTTGCACTTGG
>CAMAQF010000015.1 GCA_945860265.1 Emticicia agri
CATGCAAAAAGCCTGAAGAAAATAATACCCAAGATAAACCCATAACAACCGAAACCACCCAAATAACTACCACCGCCACCAAACGGCAAACCTTTTCGCTTCAACGGCACCATAAAAGCCCTTTTTTCTACGTATATACACAATAAACTTGCAAAATCGCAAGAAAATGAGCCACAAGCTAAAATAAACCTACACAAACTTGCAAGTTAAAATAAACTTTTGCACGTTTGTAGGGTTAATAAAGTACCTAATCACAAGTTTAGAAAAACACAAGCGTTGCTACCATGTAGCGACACTAAAAACTATGTGATAAATGCTCCAAACACCAACAACCGCACTTAGCTCGCAAGAGTGTAAAATTATCTCACTCATTGCCGAGGGCTACAAAAGCCATGATATTGCCGACAAGCTGTGCATAAGCCCGCACACCGTAAAAAACCATAAGACCAATATTTGCCAAAAGTTAAACCTTAGCAACACGATTGAGTTGCTACGTTATGCCATCTTAAATGCAGCAATGTTGCAAAATGGGGGGGGTAAGAATTGCATAGGAACAATTCCTATTTTTGGTCTTTTGGCACAAAATAGGAATTATTCCTATTGTTTTTGAGAAGGCTTCTTCTCAATTTTGGCTTGCCAAGAGGGTCTTGGTATTCTTCAAAATAACTTTTTAAATTAAAGTAATCATGAAAAAAAGTACATTATATGCAAGTATGGTAGCATTAACATTTGGGATTTTGTTTTATTCTACTACTAAAAGCTATGCAAGTGTCGGTACCCACTTACTTTCACAAACACAGTGTTGTAATTCACAAGGAGTAACTGTTGCGTATGGGTGTGAGTGTGTGAGTGGTGATAGGGCTTGTATTGAAAACGGGTGCCCCAAAGGAACTTGTCAGTTATAATAATAAAATTAAATAGCACGTAACAAATTCTTAAAATGAAAAAATTTACAAAAATATTAATCGGAATTTTAGCAATAGTTTATGCTTTTAATGTCTATGCATCAGGAGATACAAAAAAAATTGTTGAATTATCTTGTAAAAATTCACAAGGACAAGAAGTATCTATAGGAAGTGAATGTACTTCTGGTAATTCAGCATGCGTCGAGAATGGCTGTCCAAAAGGAACAGGTGAACTATAAATAATTACATAATTTTAAGCAATTCATCCAGCGATAAAAAATAGTCGAGAGCATTAAATCTTTTGACTATTTTTTTCGCATTATAAATATTATAATTAAAATATTCTGTATTAAGCTTTTGACCTAATTGGAAAATGAAAAAAAACTTGTTATTATCACTTACACTTTTTATTTTTTTGTCTTGCCAAGCTTTGGAAGATAGTAACATTGAAAATAAAAATCTTGTTATAATTAACTTAGCTGCAAGTGTTGAAAACGCCTCACCTACAAAGAAATTTAAAGATTTGTTTAACATCACAAAAACCATCAAACTTCAAAGTGATGAAAAATCATTCATTGCGTCACTAACTAAACTCATTCTGTTAGAAGACAAAATTATAATTCTTGATAAAAAATATACTTCTGCTAAACTATTCGACACAACAGGAAGATTCATTAATGATATTATTAAAATGGGGCAAGGACCTGGTGAGTTTACTAAGGTTTTTGACATGGATTACAATAAAATTGATAATTCATTGTTTATTTACTCAAACGACGACATGAAATTAAGTAATTTTAGATTAAACGGTACTTTAGTTCAAGAAAAAAAAGTCCCATTCTTCTCTCATTATTTTACTTCAATTAGCCAAGATAGTTTGCTTTTTTTTGTTAACTATAACTCAAGTGAATCTAATAAATCAAATAATTTAATCCTTACTGATGCTGATTTCGATATTGTTTATCGATATTTTCCCTATAAAAGAGACTTTGCAGTTTCAAGTTCTGGTTCTTTGATAAAAAGTAATAAAAATATCTTCTATAATGACGCTTTTGATGGCAATATTTATCAGTTTTTAAATGGAAAACTTTCTTTAAAATATAAAATTGATTTGGGTAAATATAATGTACCCTTAGAATTAACTCAAACCTTTTCCTCTATATCAAAACACTTATTAGATTATTCCTATTTTCAAAAAGTTTCTGCCAAAACTAAGGATTGTCTGATGTTTACATTTAGCCATGATAGAAGGTCAAATATTGGCATATATTATGATAATTCTAAAGAGATTATTACAAATAAAAATTTCACTAAAAATGATATTTACCATATCATTTCTGCCCCCATAAATGTTGGTGGAGATGAAAATCAGTTTTTAACATATATAAGTCCCCAAACTTTAGGCTATTTGAAAGAAAATCCTAATTTTTTCGCTGATTTAGAATCTGATTATCCCGAACTTTATATTTATCTTAAAGAGTTAAAAGATACAGATAATCCTATCATTTTACTTTTTAGAAAAAAATGAAAGTACGCAATAAAAATATTTTAGTCCTAGTTGCTATATTTGTTTCTTTCGCAAGCATTGCTTTTTATTTTTTCAATAGAAACAATAAAACACAGGTAACTATTTCCAATAAAGTAATAGATTTGGGCGAAATTAAAATAGGAGTTCAAAAAAAAGCTATTTTTAGCATAAAAAATGTGGGCAATAACGATTTAAAAATTGCTGATGTAATTCCTGATTGTTTTTGTACAATTCCAAATTGGGAAAAAGAGCCGATTCCACCTCAAAAAAGCACAAACATAATAATTGTTGTGAATAAAGATTTTGAGGGTGTTTTTCAACAAGTTGTAACAATTTCATGCAATTCAAAAGAAAGTAAGCACCTATTGGTGGTCAGAGGTAAATTTATTAAATAAATGGTTTTTAAACATTTTTTTGTTTTCTGTAAAAGTCTTATAATATCATATTTTACCTTGCTTTTATCGCTCTTTTCTTGTCTAAAGCCAGAAAAAGAAAATAAAATAAGAGTAGCATCTTTATAGAAATAGAAAAATCTTATAGAGGCTCAGATTTGGTAGATATTAGACTAAAATGGCTAAAAAATGAAGCGGAACTCTATGTAATTAAACCCTATTTTTATTATTCTAATGCACAAGTAAAAGATAAACCAATTGCACAAAAGGTGCAGTTTTTTAGAAGCCATGATGTTATTGAAAATAGAATAATTACTAATTATTTTACAAATGATTTATCTTTTGGGGGTAAAAAAAATACTGTGTTTTTTTATGTGTCAGATGAAAATTTCTATAACTATTCTAAATCTGTTCAATTAAATAGAAACAACCAAACTGACCCTTTTTCACAGCCGATTAATGTAAAATATAACATCAATGGCGGTTTAGGTTGTTTTGGGGCATACACTGTAACAAGAGTTGATTATGAATTTTAACGCTATTCTATGGGTATTTTTGTTGTTTGTTATTTCATGCAAAAAGCCTGAAGAAAATTATACGGAGACTAAACTTACTCCCTACGAAACCACAGAAATATCTACCACAACTACTAAAAAAGAAAACTTCCCGCTTCAACTCCAAGCCAACGGGGCAGAATTTATATAGGAACAATTCCTATTGTTTTTGAAAATCATTCTTCTCAATTTTGGCTTGCCAAGAGGGTTTTGGTGAATTAAACTTTTAAAAATCATGAAAAAGAAAGTGTTTTTAGCTTTAACAGCCTTATCCCTATTTGCAAACTTACAATCTGCGTTTGCTCTACGAGTTTATTCAAACGGTGAATGTAGTGGCAGTGGTGGAAATTGTCTTGATACTGTGAAAGTTACAGCTCCAAAACCTGGTGAAAATTAGAAAATTGATAGCGAACAGCCAAAAAAGGCTGTTCGCTAATTAAAAAACCTTTTCAAAAGATTATTCTATGCGTAATTTTTTTATACTTTGTTTATGTTTATCCATCTTTGCTTGTACTAAGAATAATTCGGAATTAGCAGATATATTAAAAAAAACGGCGACAATTCAATTTCCCTTAGATTCAGTAACAAATATAACACCTTATTTTTCTCAAATTTATGAAGATAAAGGGCAGGAGTATTTATATTACGCGAACAAAGAAGCGTATACGATACAAATCTATAATCTTGCGAGTAAAAAACTTGAAAAAACAATTAAACTGAATCGTAGTGGACCGAATCAAATTTCGAGCTATCGAGGTTTTGTAATCAAAAATGCTGATTCACTTTATATTGTTGGTTCGAGTGCCTACACTTTGTATCTAATCAATGATAAGGCTGATGTTTTACGAAAATATACTTGGGCAAGTGATGAAATTATAGCAAACTCTGAATTATCTAATATTGGTATAATGCAAGTTCATGGTAATAGTTATGCTATTATTAAAAAAGATACATTATTTGTACTTGCTGCCCCTGATTTAAATCCACATAAGGCGAATTTCTATACCAAAGGTAATGTAGGGCAATGGGTTGATTTGAAAACAGGAAAAGTCGGCTTTGTTTTAAATTTTCCCCAAATTTATTGTCAGAAAAATTACTCATATTTATTTGGACACTACTATCTGACAAGTAATGAAAAGCAAGAATTGGTTTATTCATTTAGTGGTTCTGATAGTCTTTATATTTCCAAGATGGGTTCTTGGAGTTTTTTGAATAATATGTTTGCAAAAAGTAATAATATTGCTTCTATTGAAAGCTTACCTTCTCCGCTTGGGGGTGTAACATCTGACGAACAATTTTATAAATTTATGCAAAGTAAACCACAATATGCAGGTGTTTGGTATGATAACTACCGAAAAGTATATTACCGTGTGGCTCTTCATGAAGATGATACCATAAAAAATGCTTGGTCGGCACAGCCATTTTCAATAATTGTATTAGATTCTAATTTTAAGAAAATTGGAGAAACAAAGTTTCCTGCAAAAAAGTATCATTATTTAGGTATTATGGTAGGAAAAGAAGGTTTATACCTCCCTTTGGGGAATGCTAATAATGAAGAAATTGATGAAGAAAACTTAGCTTATGATATTTTCAAACTCAATGAAACTAAATGATATTTCACACGTAGAACAAAAGGCTAATTGGGTAGAAATTCAAACTAATAGACTCTCCTCGAAAGCATTTTGTGTTGAAGTAAATAGCAAAAAATACTTCCTAAAAATAGAACAACTTTCAAAGAGTTGGCATATTTCTCCAGAATATTTGAAGGTAATTACAATAGATGACCCTTACATAATTAAATATCATATTGTTGAAGAAAGTGATTTGGAAGAGTTTGGCTTTGATAAATCTTTAATAACGCTTACAGATTATTTACCGCAACGTATTTTTTTATCTGATTTTTTTAGTCAAAGTAATTCTAAAAACCAGCTTAAAATATGTTTAAGATTATTAAAAAGCATTTATGCTTTCCATGCTAAAGATATTTTGCACAGAGATATAAGTAGCCCTAATTTTTTGGTATTTGAAAAATTTAAACAGTTTTTCCCAATCATTACAGATTTTAATTTTTTTGTTCCTATTGAGAATAATGAAATTTTTATAAGTCCCGAATATTTAGCACCAGAGGTAAATGGCTTTAGAGATTATACAGTAAAGTCTGAGATTTGGGCAATTGGGGTCTTAATTTTTTATTTTTGCACAAATTCTTTCCCATTTGGAAGCAGATTAGATGGATTAAGCCATGATGAAATTAAAAATAATGTTTTAAAACAAGAAATTGATTCAAAAATAAATATAATTCCAGAAGTGTTTCTAAAAATCATAAAACTGTGTTTGCAAAAGAACATTAGCGAAAGAGCAGAGAGTTTAGAGGTAATTATAAAAATACTCAAAAAAGAAATAGGATGGAAAAGTCATTTTATTGTTTAGTGTTATGTTTAGGTTTAATGCTAAAAGAGCAATACACAAAAGAAACTCAAGTCATTGAAAAAATTTTAGAAAAAACAAGCCTTCCTAAATCAGTTAAGAAAATATTCATTATTCCTGTCGATGGTTGTAGTGGTTGTGTTCAAAAAATGAAACTAATGATAACCAAAAAACAAAAATTAACAGTTGAGATTTTTATTTTAACCAGTCGCAGTAAAAAAAGCATGAAAATATATTCAACAAATATTCCAAAAAACAACATAATTTTAGATACAAAATCATTAGCTTTGAAAAAACGTATAGTGAGTATCTACCCTATTGTTTTTTCATTATTGGACAAAAAAATAATAAAATCTGAAATAATTGATGCAAACAATATTGACAACTTTTAAATATGTTTTCTTTATGGCGATAATATCATCGTGCCAAAAAAACAATGAAAAAACAAACACTATAAAGAATACAAATAAGATTACGACCCAAATAACTACCACCGCCACCAAACAACAAGCCTTCCCGCTTCAACTACAAGCAAACGGCATCATAAAAGCCCAACAACAAACCCAGCTTTATTTCAAGGCAATGGGCGAAGTTGAGCGTATAAACGTAGCTAATACCACTCTCGTGAATGCAGGACAAGTGTTGGCGGTGCTTGATAATCGGCAGGCGAGTGTGGCTATCTTGCAAGCACAAGACCAAGTAAAAAAGGCGGGCTTCGCTCTAAATAAGCTCCTGATAGAGTATGGCGGCAAAGACCTTGATACGCTAAGTGTTCGCCCTCGTTTTTTGGAAAGTGTCAAAATCCAAAGTGGCTACTACGAAGCCCAAACCGCCTTAAAAAATGCTCAATTGCAATACGATAATACTTTTCTGAAAGCTCCCTACGCTGGCATCATTGCCAATCTCAAAACCAAAGCCCATAATCAAGCAAGTCTGTCCGAGCCATTCTGTACAATATTGAGCAATAACAAAATCGCTACCGAGGCGTTTGTACTCGAATCGGAGCTTTCAGTGGTGAAAGTGGGGCAGTCAGCAAAGATTTTGCCCTTGGCGTTTTCAGATAAAACTTATATCGGCAAGGTATATGAAATCAATCCACAGGTAAATCAGCAAGGTTTGGTGGCAATCAAAATTCGTGTTCAAAACCCAGACCGCCTTTTATTAGATGGTATGAACTGCCGCATTGTTATCGAAAAAACGCTATCTAATCAATTGGTCATTCCAAGGTCTGCCATAGTTGAGCGTTCGGGGAGAAAAGTAGTTTTTGTCCATGAAAATGGTCTTGCAAAATGGCATTACGTATTAGTTTCGCACGAAAACGAAAGCGAGGTTGCTATCTCCGAAGGTTTGAAAGCAGGCGAGTTGGTAATCACCGAAGGAAACCTTAACTTAGGGCATGATGCCAAAGTAAAAACATCTAACCCCGTAAAGGGGAATAAAAAATGATTCGTTTCCTTATCCATCGCCCGATTGCCGTTATTGTTACCACACTTTCCTTAGTGATATTGGGTTTTATTACTTTTCAGCAATTACCCGTTTCGCTTTTGCCTGATATTGCTGTGCCAGAAATTACTGTAAATTTAAGCTATCCAGCAGCCTCTGCCAAAGAACTGAACCAAACTTTCACCAAACCTATACTCAATCAACTCCAGCAAGTCAATCATTTAACTGACATCAAAGCCGAAAGCAGAGATGGTTTTGCGGTACTAAAACTACATTTTGATTTTGGCACAAACATCAACCTTGCCTACATAGAAGCCAATGAAAAAATTGATGCCATAGTAGGAATTTTACCTCGAGATATGGAACGCCCACAAGTTATCAAAGCTGGTGCAAGCGATATACCTGTTTTCAATTTGAATGTATGGAATTCTCCCTCTTCGAAAAATGAGAGGTGGAAGAAGGGAGAGGCTCTTAGGGAAGAAAGTTTCCTCGAACTCAGCGAATTTTGCGAAAATGTACTCAAACGCCGCATAGAACAAACAAAAGAGGTAGCATTGGTTGATATTACAGGCTTGTCAAAATCGGAAGTTGCGGTTGTGCCAAACCAAGCAACAATGCAATCTTTAGGCATCAATGAACAAGAATTAATGTCAATGTTGCAAGAAAACAACCTTGATTTGGGCAATTTTGTGGTGCGAGATGGGCAATACCAATACAATATTCGTTTCTCGTCTGTGCTAAAAACCACGCAAGATATTGAAAACATTTACTTCAAAAAAGGCGAAAGAGTGCTACAACTCAAAGACATTGCAAGTGTCAGAATCCAAGAGCAAAAACTCAAAGGATTTTATACTTTCAATAGACATCGGGCAGTTTGTTTGTCAATCATCAAGCAGTCTGATACACAGTTGCTGAATCTACAAGAAGTGCTAACCCGTGAAATTGAGCAATACAAAAAAGATTATCCGCAGCTATCTTTTGCTATCAGTCAAGATCAAACCGAACTACTAAATTTGTCAATCAATAACCTCATTAGCAATATTATCTTTGGCGGACTATGTACGTTTGTTATGATTTTTTTCTTTATGAATGACGTCAAAACCCCAATTATTGTTGGCTTGGTTATTCCTATTTCGTTGATAATCACCTTTTTATGCTTCTACTTGCTCAATATTTCTATCAATATTGTTTCGTTGGCAGGTTTGGTTTTGGGCATTGGCGAAATCATTGACAGTGCAATTATTGTCATCGAAAACATTGAACAACACCGAGAAGATGGCAGTGATTTGGAAACTTCTTGCGTAGAAGGCACACAGGAAGTTATCATTCCTCTTTTTACTTCTGTTCTCACCAATTCGGCAGTTTTCTTGCCACTAATTTTTATGAGTGGCATTGCAGGGGCATTGTTTTTCGACCAAGCCATTGCCGTTTCGCTTTCTTTGGGCGTTTCGTTGCTTTGCTCTTATACACTTGTCCCTGTTTTGTACAGAATTTTCTACCAAAAACAACTCATTTTTAAGTCTAAAACAACTTTTTTAGCTCGAAAAGCCGAAGAAGGCTACGATTGGCTTTTTGATAAAATTTTTAGGTATAAAAAGACCTTTTTTGCTATTTTTATAATGGTGGGATTACTCTTTATGCCGCTTTTTATTTTGATAGAAAAACGAGGGATGCCCGAAATTAGTCATACTGAATTGGAAGCAAAAATTGATTGGAATGAACCAATAACGGTGCAGGAAAATGAAAAAAGGTTGTGCGATTTAATAAAATCGTTCAAAACAAAAATAATTTACCAAAGTAGCTTTATTGGGCAGCAACAATTTTTACTAAATAGAGATTTACAACAAAATTTAAATGAAAGTCTTTTGAGTATCAAAATTAGTTCTAGTTATGATTTTGAGTTTTTAAAAAATGAGATTAAAGCATTTCTACAATCAAAATACCCAAATGCCGAAAGTGAAATATTTGCTACAAAAAGTATTTTTGAACAATTATTCAACACCACCGCAGCCCCCTTGCAAGCAAGATTAACAAGTAATAAACAATCTCAAGTTCCTGATATTGAGGTAGTTAATGACATTTTTAATGATTTTTCAAAAAAGCGATTAGCTACGAATACCCCTGCTTTACAAAACAGAATTTATGTAAAAATAAAACATGAAAAACTATTGCTTTATGAGGTAGATTACCAAACCGTTTATCAGAAATTAAAGACAATTTTTAATGAAAACATCGTTGGAAATCTAAAATCTGAGCAAAAATACATTCCGATATTGATTAGCGATAATGCTCAAAAGACAAGAGAAAGTATCCAAAATTCAAGCGTAAAAACTAAGCAAGGAAATTTTATTTCGCTCAGTGCCCTCATCGAATTATCAACTCAGCAAGATTATAAAGCCTATTTTCAAGGCAAAGAAGGTGCTTATATTTCTTTTGATTTCGACCCAGAAAATGTTGAAAATACCCAAGAAGAAATCAAAGAGATTATCAGTAAAAATAATGATTTGAGTATTAGTTTTTCTGGTAGTTATTTTAAAAATCAAACACTAATCAAAGAACTTTTACTCATACTTTTGGTAGCTTTGGGGCTTTTATATTTTATTTTAGCCGCCCAATTTGAATCACTAACCCAACCTATTATCGTGATGCTCACTATCATTTTTGGTCTGACGGGGGCGGTTTTATCGCTCTGGCTATGGGGAAACAGTCTAAATATCATGTCTGCAATCGGAATGATAGTTTTGATTGGTATTTTAGATAATGATTCCATCTTAAAAATCGATACGATGAATCGCTCAGTAAATTCTATGAAACTAAAAGATGCTATAAAATCATCTGGAAAAAAACGTTTAAAATCTCAGTTAATGACCTTTCTAACGACGATTTTAGGGCTTTTACCTGTACTATTTTCTGGAGGCTTAGGTTCGGAGCTTCAACGTCCTTTGGCTCTTTCAATCATTGGCGGAATGTGTCTTGGGTTATTTATTTCTTTGAGTTTTATTCCTTTGATTTATTGGTTTAGCAACAATAAAGCAACGTAAAATTTTAAATAAGTAATTAAATTAATATAATTGACATTTTTATCCTTACTAAGTTTTTGACTATTAAAAATGTATAAAATTACCATTTGTCCGTTGTCCATTATTCATTATCAATTACTTCAGCATCAAAAAAACTACTATCTTTGTCGATATTGAAAAATCAAAAAGGAAATTGTTCATCAGAAAATGGGAATTCGTTCGATACTAAGTAAACCCATAGCAGCTTATGTGGTTGCACAGCAAAAAAAGTGGATAGCTCGCTCGGCAGAAGTACAAGCCGAATGGCGAGAAAAGTTGGTAAACCATGCTTCTCAAACGGTTTTCGGTCGTGACCATCATTTCAATAATATTCGCACTTACAATGACTTTAAACAGGCTGTTCCTATTCGTGATTACGAAGATTTAAAGCCATACGTAAACCGAGTCGTTGAGGGCGAAGAAAATATACTTTGGGCAGGAAAACCACTCTATTTTGCCAAAACTTCGGGTACAACTTCGGGAACAAAATATATTCCTATCTCGAAAGATTCGATTCATAATCACATAGATTCTGCTCGCAATGCCTTGTTGAATTACATCGACGAGACAGGAAAATCGAAGTTTTTAGATAATAAACTCATCTTTTTGTCGGGAAGCCCCGAAATGACAGAAAAAGCAGGCATCAAAACGGGCCGCCTTTCTGGCATTTCTACACATCACGTTCCTGCCTATTTGCAAGCTAATCGTTTACCTTCTTACGAAACAAATTGCATTGAAGATTGGGAAGCCAAACTCGAAAAAATCATTGATGAAACTATCAATCAACCCATGAGTTTAATTTCAGGGATTCCGCCTTGGGTCCAAATGTATTTTGATAGAATTCAAGCTCGCACGGGCAAGAAAATAAAAGATGTTTTTCCTGAATTTGATTTATTTGTTTACGGTGGTGTAAACTTCGAACCATACCGAGCAAAGCTTTTTGAATCCATTGGCATAAAATCGGACGGTCGCATAGTCGATTCTATTGAGCTTTTCCCTGCATCCGAAGGTTTCTTTGCTTACCAAGACAAGCAAAACAATGAAGGAATGTTGTTGCTGCTCGATACTGGTATTTTCTACGAATTTATTCCAGCCGAAGAATTTTTCAACGAAAATCCAACTCGTTTGTGCATCGAACAAGTAGAATTAGGTAAAAACTACGCACTCATCATCAATAATAATGCTGGGCTTTGGGGCTATTCGATTGGCGATACGGTGAAATTTGTTTCGCTCAATCCTTGTCGTATAATTGTTTCGGGCAGAATCAAGCATTTTATTTCTGCCTTCGGCGAACACGTTATTGGTGAAGAGGTGGAAAAAGCCATGAAATATGCTTGTCAACGTCAGGTAGAAGTTGAGATTGTAGAATTTACAGTTGCCCCGATGGTTACGCCAAACGAAGGACTTCCTTACCATGAATGGCTCATTGAGTTTGCCGTTCCGCCACGAAATATGGAACAGTTTAATGATGATTTAGACCATAAAATGACCAAACTAAATGCCTATTACGATGATTTGATTGTAGGTAGCATTCTGAGGAAATTGGTCATTACGCCATTGCAAAAAAACGCTTTCATTGATTACATGCGTTCGCAAGGAAAACTCGGCGGACAAAATAAAGTTCCTCGCCTATCAAACGACCGCAAAATTGCGGATGCCTTGAAAAAGGTTTAATAATTTTTGTGTGTAGAGACAGGGAATGCCGAATGACAACTTGAAAATAACTCAGCACTAATAATCCAAAAGCGAGCGACGGTCGCCCATAACTCATATCTTCCATCTATCAAAAACTAAGATGATTTTCTGTGCATACACATATTTTTGTGGGCAGAAAAAAAAACTAAACTATAAACCGTATATGTTACAATTTTTGAAATATGTTTTCGCAACCATCGTCGGGATTTTTCTATTCACGATTTTGAGTTTTATTATTTTGATTGGAATCGGAAGTCTGATGTCAAGTTCGGACACCAAAACCCAAGTTGAATTAAATTCTGTTCTTAAGCTCGACCTCAACCAAGTTATCAGAGAAAATGCTGCCGAAGATGACCCATTTACTGAAATTTTGTCTGGTGGAAGTTCAAGTCAAGTAAGTTTGCCTCAAATTCAAGAAGCATTAGCTAATGCCAAAATAGACCCAAATATTAAAGGAATTTACCTAAAGGCCGAAAATCCAATAGCTGGAATGGCAACATTGAAAGAGGTAAGAGAATATCTTTTAGATTTTAAGAAATCAAAGAAATTTATCTATTCTTATGGCGAAACTATGACCGAAGGTTCTATTTACCTTTGTTCGGTGGCCGACAAAAGTTACTTAAATCCAGTGGGTGGCTTAGATTTCAACGGTTTGAGTGCCAATTATTCTTTTATGAAAGGCTTATTTGAGAAAATCGGCGTAAAACCTGAAATTTTCAGAGTAGGAGATTTTAAAAGTGCAGTTGAGCCTTTCTTCTTAACAAAAATGAGCGATGCAAACCGACTACAAACACAGTCGTTTATTTCGGATATGGCCAATAATTTCTACGGAGATATTGCTGCTTCTCGCAAAATTACGATGGACGAAATAAATAACATTTTGAACAATGCGTTGATTCAAGAACCAACCGATGCCGTAAAATACAAAATCATTACGAATACAGGTTATTGGGATGAGTTTGAAACGGCTCTTCGTCACGAGTTAGGCTACAAAGAAGAGAAGAAAATAGAATATATTGGTTTAAACAAATATTTGAAAGCCGATAAATTGGTAAAAGAAGGAGATAATTCTAAGCGAATTGCTGTAATTGTGGGCGAAGGAGATATTCTTTCGGGCGAAAGTCAAGATGGAACTATTGGTTCGGAAACGATCGTCAAAGAACTTCAAAAGGCACGCAAAGATACAAAAATCAAAGCAATAGTTTTACGCATTAACTCTGGTGGCGGAAGTGCTATGGCATCGGATGTGATGTGGAGAGAAGTTGAATTAACTAAAAAAGTAAAGCCAGTCATTGCCTCAATGGGTGACTACGCTGCTTCAGGTGGTTATTATATGGCAATGGCTTGCGATACAATTGTGGCTCAACCAACCACTTTGACAGGCTCAATTGGTATTTTCGGTGTAATGTTTAATATTGAAAAGTTGATGAATGAGAAACTTGGCGTTACGTTTGATGGCGTAAATTCTCATAAATATGCCAATTTCCCATCGGCAACTCGCACAATGACTGATGCCGAGAAAAACATGATTCAAAACGGCGTTAATAAAGGTTACGAAAGTTTTACAACTAAAGCTGCCAAAGGACGCCACATGAGTATTGAAAAATTGAAAACACTTGCCAGTGGTCGTGTTTGGACTGGTAGCCAAGCAAAAGCTAATGGTTTGGTTGATGTAATTGGGGGCGTAGGTGATGCTATAAGAATTGCTGCTCAAAAAGCCAAATTGCAAGATTGTGATTATCGAATAAAATATTTGCCAATCAAAAAGTCAAGCTTTGAATCTATCATCGAAAAACTAGGTAATAACCAAGAAGAAGCCAAACTAAAAGCATATTTAGGAGATTTCGCACCGTATGCCAAACAACTAAAAAATCTTCAAAGCATGGATAAAGTTCAGGCAAGAATGCCTTTTGAATTGGAGATAAAATAATGCTGAATAGGCATTTAGCTAAGTCTAAATCAAACTTTATCGCCAAAAGGAGAAAGAAATTAGTACCTTTGTACGAAATTCTTTCTCCTTTTTGATTTTGTAGGACAGGTTTCTATCGAATTTGCGGTCAAACCTGTCACAGAGCGAGAATCTATGTAAAAGGCGATATGCAAGTAATATGAAGAATACAAAATTAATAGAAGCAAAATTTGTCACGAGTGCGGCAGATTACCGTAAATGTCCACCACCTGAAAAACCAGAATATGCCTTTATTGGTCGCTCAAACGTAGGAAAATCTTCGTTGATAAATATGCTATTGGCGGCTAAAAATTTAGCAAAAACATCACAAACTCCAGGGAAAACGCAGTTAATCAATCATTTTGAGGTTAATAAACAATGGTATATTGTTGATTTACCAGGATATGGATTTGCTAAAGCTCCCAAAGGTGAGCGTGATAAATGGGGTGAAATGATTGGTGAATATTTGGTGAATCGTGAAAACCTCATGTGCGTTTTTGTGCTGATTGATATACGCCACGAACCACAAAGAGTCGATTTAGAGTTTCTCGACTTTTTAGGCGAAAAAGATGTGCCTTTTTATCTGATTTTTACGAAAGCTGACAAAGTTGGAAGTGTAAAAGCCGAACAAAATGTAGAATCTTTTAAGAAAACGATGCTTTTGAGTTGGACGAAAATTCCGCAATATTTTATCACTTCGGCCGAGCGACGAACCGGTCGCGATGAATTATTGCAAGCAATCGAAGAGTTGAATCTGTCTTTTACGAAATAATTTGTACTTTTGTAGCGTTATAAAAAACTCAAAAAGAAATTAAGATAAACATCGTTTGCTGTCGAGAATTGACAGTTGACTAAACAAAAACAATATATTTTTCAAATGGAATTATTAAGAGATATTGCCCACATTTCTGGAAAAAGTGGTTTGTACAGAATTTTGAAGCCTGGGCGTGGTGGTGTAATCGTTGAAACACTTGACGAGAAAAAACAAAAAGAAATGGTTAGTTCAAATGCCCGTGTTTCGGTTTTGAAAGATATTTCGATTTATACTGAAGACCCAAATAAATCAACCCCATTAGGAGATATTTTCTTAAAAACTCGTGAACTTCATGGTGAAAAAGTAGAATTTGATTTCAAAACAGCATCAAATAGTCAATTTTTTGATTTTTTTGCTACAGTCACGCCTGATTTTGACCGTGAGCGTGTTTATGCTTCCGACATCAAGAAAATCGTAAGTTGGTTTAATATCCTTTCGGCTGCAATGCCAGAGCTTTTTGTTCCTACTGCAATGGATACTCCTGTTGAAGAAATTGTCACAGTTGAAGAAACTGCTGTAGTTGAAGAAACTGGTGCCGAAGCCGAAGAAGCAAAAGCATAATTTAAAATAAAGAATTTAAAAAAAGCCCATCGGAAATGATGGGCTTTTTTGCATAATAATCGCTTCTGAATATCGATTTCTAAATTGTTCCTTGACACTGAATTAAAAACGAGTTACTTCAATACAACCGTTTTCCCCGTTTTTGAAGACTTTATGGCTGCATCTAAGATTTCCATTGCAACCATATTTATTTTTAGCGAACCCAAATCATTTTCTGATTTTACTTTACCTCGAGCTACGGCTGCAAAATAAGTAAAAGCATCATTCATAGGCGTTTCGAGTGGTTTTACCGCTATTTTTTCTTCGGGTAAAGCATTTCTGTCACCTTTTCTAACTGTCATTTGGGCAGATTTATCGGCAAAAATATAGCCCGTTTTGCCATAAACTTCAATGTCTTTTCTATCAAAAGGCCAATTCCATGAGCCTTGAAAAATACCTTGTGCTTTTGGATAAGTTACCACGATAGTTGCTTCATCATCAACATTTGGGTAGGTTTCGGGCTTGATAGTTTGCGTAATTGCCGTTACTGAAGTCGGTCTTTCACCCTTCATTAACCACGCCATAATATCGGCACCGTAGCACCCAAAATCAATTATTGCACCACCGCCATTTTTGACAGGGTCACTTAGCCAACTCAAAAACTCTTTACTTACACCAATTTCTTTTGGGCCACGGTGTCCGTCGTGAATCACTACTTTTCTTATATCGCCGATGGCATTTTCAGCATGAATCATTTCATAGGCTTGATGATTACTGGCATACCAAGTAGTTTCATAATTGGTCAAGAGTTGAATATTATGTTTTTTGGCTAAAGCCGCCATTTGTGTGGCATGGGCAAAATTTACCGCCAATGGCTTTTCGACCATGACATGAACACCTTTCACGGCACACTTTTGTACAGTTTCAAGATGCTCAATGATACTTCTGAAATCACAAATGGCTTCAGGTTTAGCTTTTTCCAGCATTTCGTCAAGACTTGCGTACCAAAGGTTTTCGGGCAGATTATATTTTTTTAATAATCTTAGAGCCAATTCTTTATTTGGCTCAGCAAAACCAATGATTTCTACACCGACACGTTTGGGATTATTTAAAATCTGATTAACGTGGTCATGCGTCATGCCCGCAATGCCCATTCTGACGGGTTTTTCTTGGGCAAATACAAACGTAAGGCTTAGGAATAAGCTCAAAAAGAGAAGTTTTTTCATGTTAGATATAAGGTTGAATCAATCAAATTTAACCAAAAACCAACATTAAGACTATTTTTTAAGAAAAGTTTTCATTAGAAAACCTATTTTTGCGTTATAAATGAAAAATCTTAATCCTCTTGACCTTTGTCAATGGACTATCGACTAAAAAATGTCAATAAAAATCCAAAATTTAAGTAAAGTTTATGGTACTCAGCGTGCCGTTGATGATATATCTTTTGAAGTTGCCAAAGGCGAAATTGTTGGTTTTCTTGGCCCAAATGGTGCCGGGAAATCAACAACTATGAAAATCTTGACCGGCTATGTGCCAGCCACCGATGGTTTGGCTGAAGTAAATGGTTTCGATGTGAAAACTTCTCCAATGCAAGTCAAAAGCAGTATTGGATATTTGCCCGAGCATAATCCTTTGTATTTGGATATGTATGTACGTGAGTTTCTCGAATTTGCGGGTTCGCTTTATGGTTTAAAGGGTAAAACTCTTCAAATAAAAATAGCCGAAACCATCGAAATGGTAGGTTTGGGTTTAGAAAAACATAAGAAAATCGGACAGTTATCGAAAGGGTACCGCCAGCGTGTAGGACTTGCTCAAGCCTTGATTCATAACCCCGATGTGCTGATTTTGGACGAGCCAACTACAGGTCTTGACCCTAATCAATTGGTCGAAATCAGAGATTTGATAAAATCGGTTGGGAAAAACAAAACCGTTATTTTAAGTACGCACATCATGCAGGAAGTAGAAGCGATTTGTGATCGTGTGGTGATTATCAACCGAGGAAAAATCGTGGCGAATGGCATGCTTTCCGAACTAAAACAAGGTGGAAAAGGTATTGAAGATGTTTTTAGAGAATTAACTACGTAAAAATAGTAACGTCCAGATTGGACGTTACCACGCAATTTTATAAATCTTTAAAATCCTGTCGAATGCTTGAAATTTGTAGTTTTTCCTTAGAATCTTGTCTAACTGCTCAAAAAGCAGGTGCTGGTCGTGTAGAATTATGCGGTGGAATGTTTGAAGGAGGTGCAACTCCTTCGGCTGGTTTGGTAAGTTTGGTTCGGCAAAGCCTAACTATCAAATTATATGTCATGATTCGCCCTCGTGGGGGAGAGTTTTGCTATTCTGATACTGAATTTGAGGTAATGAAAGCTGATATTCATGTTGCGAAAAATCTGGGTGCTGATGGCGTGGTTTTCGGAATCTTAAATCCCGATGGAAGCGTTGATAAAAAACGCACAACCGAACTTGTAAATTTAGCCACTCCACTCAAAGTAACTTTCCACCGAGCCTTCGATGTAGCCAACAACCCCTTTCAAGCCTTAGAAGACATTATCGACTGCGGTTGCGAACGAATCTTGACTTCTGGACAAAAAAATACTGCCATCGAAGGAATTGATTTACTGAAAAATTTGGTAGAAAAATCTCAAAATCGCATCGAAATAATGGTTGGAAGTGGTGTTTCGGCACAAAATGCTCAACAATTTCTGAACATTGGTATTAATGCTCTACACATGTCTGGCAAGGGAATTAAGGAAAGTAAAATGATTTTCCGCAAACCCGATGTAAGCATGGCAAGTGTCGCACTTACTAACGAATACGAGATTTATGAAGCCGATTTTGATAAATGCAAAGCTGTGGTAGAAATCCTAAAAAAATAGGCATACGTCAAAAACGTATGTCTAAAATTTTAATTATCTTCGGTTGACTTATTTTATTTCTTCTCAGCCAATTCTGTTACTTTTTGGTGAATCATTACTTGGTTCGACATGATTTTTGAGAAACCTCTTACATCATCGCCACTCCAAGCATTGTTCATTTCGCCATAGCTACCAAAAATTGGCGACATTAAATCATAGTCAGATTTAATACCTAATAATTGGAAATTATACGGGGCTAAATGTACACGAACTTCGCCAGTTACGTGTGACTGCATACTTTCCAAAAACTTTTCAATATCACGCATCAAAGGCTCTAAAAACTGGCCTTCGTGAAGAGTCATTCCATACCATTCGGCCAAATTTTGTTTCCAATATTGTTGCCATTTCGATAGTACGTGTTTTTCGATTAAATGATGAGCTTTGATAATAATCAATGGTGCTGCTGCTTCAAAACCTACACGACCTTTGATACCAATGATGGTATCGCCAACGTGAATATCACGACCGATGCCATAAGGAGAAGCTAATTCTGATAATTTACGAATAGCACTCACAGGATTGTCAAAACTTTCTCCCGCAACGCCTTTCAATTCGCCATTAATGAACTGCAAGGCAATTTCTGAATCTTCGGTTTTTGTAACTTGGGTCGGAAATGCACTTTCTGGTAAAAATTCATACGAATTTAAAGTCTCACGACCACCAACCGAAGTTCCCCACAAACCTTTATTGATTGAGTAAGCCGCTTTGTGCCACTCACGAACCACACCTTTCGATTTTAAGTATTCAATTTCGGCTTCACGAGATAATTTAAAATCTCTGATTGGTGTAATCACCTCGGCGTTTGGCAATACGATTCTGAATACCATATCAAAACGCACTTGGTCATTGCCCGCACCTGTGCTTCCGTGAGCTACTGCTTCTGCACCAACTTGCTTAGCATATTCGGCTACCGCAACAGCCTGAAACATACGCTCGGCACTCACCGAAAGTGGATATGTATTATTTTTTAGGATATTTCCGTAAATCAAGTAGCGAATACATTTTTGGTAATATTCATCTACCATACGAGCCGTATAGTGGTTTTTTACTCCCAATTCATAAGCTTTGGTTTCAATATCCTTCATTTCTTCTTCCGTAAATCCACCCGTATCAACCAATACAGAATGAACTTCATGACCCAAATCTTCGGTCAAATATTTTACACAAAAGGAAGTATCCAAACCTCCGCTGTATGCCAAAACAACTTTCATAAGCTAAAAACCGCCCAAAAACGAACGTATTTTTTTAAAGTTCAACAAAATTTCACGCAAAAATAGGACTTAAAAAGTGCAAATACTAATGATTGAATGATAGAATGAATGTTACTGAGAAATCAAAATCTAACATTTAATCACTCAAAATTGGGCTCTACCGTGGAACGGTAAAATACATAAAGGTACCAATGCAAGAAAAGACGATATTAGGTAGCCAAACCGCTAACATTGCTGGCATATTGCCTGATTCGGCAATGCCTTTTGACATTATAAAGAATAAAATATAAACAAACGCCAACACAAAACCGATGGCAATCTGAAAACCAACACCGCCTCGAGATTTTCGTGCAGATACAATCAGGCCCATTAATGATAGAATAATTACAGCAAAAGGCGTAACTATTCGCTGATAAAGTTCAATCTCAAAAGACTCAATTCCTTCAGCTCCTCGACTTCGAATTAGCTCAATGCGTTGGCGTAATTCTGGAATTGTGAAGGTTTCGTAAACGTTGTGGTCACTCTCAAAATCACTAGGAGTTAAGTTTATTATCGTATCTTTTGAGGAAGTATTGTAGATTAGTTTATCTTTCATTATGCCCAAAGTCCGAATTTTATAGTCAGAAATTTTCCAGCGTTTAGTGCTATCATTCCATTCTATTCGTTTGGCCGAAAGTTTCTCAATTAGCTTATTATTAGTAATTTTTTCGAGTGTAAAATCATAGCCTGTTTTGGTTTCGTTATTATAACTCGACATATAAGCATAAGTATTTGGAGCAACGGCCGTATGAAAATCTCGGTCAGAAAAATAAAATTTATCGTTAATGTAGATAGCCTCAAAACCCAGTCGAACTTTATTAGCTTTAGGTAGTATCCAACCAACCATCACAAACGACAAAACCGCTACCATTGAAGCGGCGATAAAATAAGGGAGCATCAATCGGGGAAAACTCGTGCCGCTACTCAAAATTGCTACGATTTCGGTATGAGCAGCCATTTGAGCGGTGAAGAAAACTGTAGAAATAAAAATCATTAATGGACTAATATAATTTGCCCAATAAGGAGCAAGATTAGCATAATACGAAAGCAGAATTGCTCTCATTGGAGCATTTTTCTGAATAAAGTCGTCGTTTTTTTCAACGAAATCAATCACCATGATAATAAGCACAATGACCAAAACCGCAAAAAAATATGTTTTTAGAAAACGTTTAATTAAATATTTATCGAGAATATTCATGGAGTGATGCAAACGGGGTCGCCCGTGCGATAAATTATGCAAAATGGATTTGCTGTGCATTAGCTACATTTCAAAAAAATAAATTTTTTATACAAAGATATAGATAGTAGGTTTGCGAATAGCTTTATTAAGAAGTATTAACACTTTATAGCTTTAAGGAATTTTTAATTTTTGCAGATTTTCGTATAAAATTAAGTACTTGAGATCTGCACCAACAAATTTCTCGCTACTTCGTTACTCACAAAAAGCCTTATTTCATCATTTAGTAGCAAATCATACGATTTATCAAAGTCGCTTATTTCCAAAACTTTAAGATCGCAACCGAGCGTAATCTGCTGTTTATCAAGGTGTTGTAAAAAAGCAGGCGAATGCACCGAAACACCCATCATCACTACTGATTGATTTAATGAAATTTCGGATAATTTCTGATAACTCACCGATGGCATTTTTCCTTTTGAATCAGGAATAGGGTCGCCGTGTGGGTCAAATTGCGGATTTCCTAAAAAATCATCCAAGCGTTTTGTTAGTTCCTTCGAGTCGATGTGTTCGAGTTGTTCGGCAATATCATGAATTTCATCCCAACCAAAACCCAGTTTTTCAACCAAAAATACCTCCCACAGCCGATGTTTTCTTATCACACCCAATGCAATTTGCTCACCTGCTTCTGTGAGCCTTACGCCTTGATATTTTCTGTAATTGATATAACTTTTCTCAGCAAGTTTGCGTAGCATATCTGATACCGAAGCAGCTTTGGTCTGCGTGTGTTCAGCCAACTGATTGGTACTCACCTCATTGCCGTTGTGTCGTTCGGTAAGTAGATAGATGATTTTTAAGTAATTTTCTTCGGTAAAAGATATTAGTTGATTGTCCACAGTCGATAGTTTGAAAAATAATCGATTGCCGATAGATGACAGCCGAGGTTTTACAAAAGTACATTTTTAGTCTAATCAAACAAAATTTTAGACTAATCTAAAAATATATTTTGATTAACAAACTTTTAGTTTTATGTTTGTATTGAAAAATGTGGAATAACAACAAATGGAAAAAAACTTAGCCCCAAACAATAAAGCGTGGCGTTGGACATCAAGTAATCTTTCATTGCCCGAAGTGCATGGAAGCATCGCGGTTCATACAAAAGGTAGTTTTTGGAAAAAAATGTCGGCTTTTGTCGGCCCTGGCTTGATGGTTGCCGTTGGCTACATGGACCCTGGTAATTGGGCAACCGATATTGCGGGCGGGGCAAAATTTGGTTATACACTACTTTCAGTAATTCTAATCTCTAACCTTTTTGCGATGCTTTTGCAGCACTTATCACTCAAATTGGGAATTGCAACTGGTCGAGATTTGGCACAGGCTTGTCGAGATTCGTATTCAAAACCAATATCGTTTGTGCTTTGGATTTTGGCCGAAATTGCCATTGCAGCATGCGATTTGGCCGAAGTCATCGGAGCGGCCATTGCTCTTAACTTGCTCTTTAATATTCCACTAACTTATGGAATTCTGATAACTGCCATTGATGTAATATTTATTTTATTCCTACAAAACAAAGGCTTTCGCATAATTGAAGTAATTGTGGGCGGCTTGATTTTAATAATTTTACTATGCTTTGGCTACGAAATTTTAGCTTCTCAACCCGATATTGTTGCCGTTTCAAATGGCTTGATTCCGAGTAGCCAAATTGTAACAAACCCCGAAATGCTCTACATCGCCATCGGTATTTTGGGAGCCACCGTTATGCCACATAATTTGTATTTGCATTCAAGTATTATTCAAACCCGCAAGATAGAAAATACGCACGCCGCCAAGAAAAGTGCCATAAAGTATGCAACTATTGATTCTACTGCTTCGTTGTTCATAGCGTTTTTCATCAATGCTGCTATTTTGATTATGGCTGCCGCAACTTTTCATTTTACTGGAAATAATGAAGTTGCCGATATAACCGATGCTTACATGTTGCTCGACCCTATTTTGGGCGTAAAATTAGCTGGACTTTTCTTCGCTGTTGCCTTGTTGGCTGCTGGTCAAAATTCTACACTCACTGGTACGCTCGCAGGTCAAATCGTGATGGAAGGTTTCTTGAATATTCAACTAAAACCTTGGCTCAGAAGATTGATTACTCGACTTGTAGCAATTGTTCCAGCATTAATTGTGGCAATTATTTACGGAGAAAAAGGCACTTCTGACCTGTTGGTTTTGAGTCAAGTAATATTGTCATTGCAGTTAAGTTTTGCGGTTGTGCCTTTGGTAATGTTCACCTCTGATAAACTGAAAATGGGCGAATTTGCCAATCCTGCTTACGTAAAATACACAGCTTGGGTAGTTACAATTATTATAATTGCTTTGAATAGTTATTTGTTGTTTGATACAATATTTTAAAAAACGCAACCTTTTCTCAAGGCGAAGGACGCCCAGTTAGAAGCCTACGATAAAATTGTAGTTTTAAACCAATTTTCAACCCAATAATACATCCACACCTATCTCAAAGTCAGGCAAAACTGGTGCTGCTGAGCAAATATCATTTTCGATGCAAATTTTTACATTACGGCGAGAAGTATAAATATGAACTGACTTATTTTCTGGAAAAATCAACCAAACTACTTTAACTCCCGCTTTATAGTACTCCCAAATTTTTTCTTCAACTTTATTGATATTGTCGTTGCCAGAAATAATTTCGATAACAAATTCAGGAATTACATCTGTGCCTTTATGGGCAGCTTCAATTTGTTCTTTTGTCAAATAGGCGATATCGGGTCTTCTCATTTGAATCCCTGAAAGCATTACATCATATTCAGCCACAAAAGTGCCTGTTTTTTTGTATCCTTTATCAATAAATAAATCAAGAAGGATGTCGTAAATTTTAACTTGTTGTTTATTCATTCCTGTAAACTTTATCAATTCACCATCATTCCACTCGTACTTATAACCATCTTTTGCCTCCCAATCTTGAAATTCTTGCAATGTACGTGGTAGGGTGATAATTTCTTTATCTTTGACCATAGCATTAATATTTATATTCAAATTTAAAGAAAAAATCTATTCAAAATTGTTATTTAACGCATTTTATTCATAAAATACGTTTTCAATAATCCTGTCTATCTTGTAATCTTTATAATCATGCTAAAAATAATTATCTAAAATTAATTGTATAATTGACACTTAATAATTTACTTCGCATCATATTTATGAACAAAACCAATAAAAATACTACTGTCATGTCAAATCTTAAAGTAACTCTTGGTCAGAAAGAGTATTTTCCGTTTATCAAAGAAGCGATTGCTTACGAAGGAAGAGAATCAAATAATCATTTAGCATTCAAATATTATGATGCAAACCGTGTGGTAGCTGGCAAAACAATGGCCGAACACCTACGTTTCGCAACTGCTTACTGGCATACATTCTGTGGTAATGGTGGCGATCCATTTGGCCCAGGAACAAAAGTTTTCCCTTGGGATATAGCTTCAAGCCCAATGGATGCAGCGAAACAAAAACTCGATGCAGCATTTGAGTTTATGACAAAATTGGGAACGCCTTTCTATTGCTTCCACGATACTGATATTGCTCCAGAAGGTAATTCTCAAGCTGAATTTCAGAAAAACTTGGAAGAAATCGTTTCTTTAGCAAAACAAAAGCAAGCAGAAAGTGGCATGAGATTGCTTTGGGGAACTGCCAATTTGTTTTCGCACAAGCGTTATATGAATGGTGCTTCAACTAATCCAGATTTTTCGGTAGTTGCTCACGGAGGTTTCCAAGTGAAAAACGCCATTGATGCTACAATTGAATTGGGTGGCGAAGGTTATGTATTCTGGGGAGGTCGTGAAGGCTATATGTCTTTGCTGAATACTAGCACAAAGAAAGAAATCGATCATTTAGGAAGATTCCTTGCAATATCTCGTGATTATGCACGTCAACAAGGATTTAAAGGTAAATTCTACATCGAGCCAAAACCTTGCGAGCCATCGAAACACCAATATGATTATGATGCCCAAACTGTAATCGGTTTCTTGCGTCAGTATGGCTTAGAAAAAGATTTTCAATTGAATTTAGAAGTAAATCACGCTACTTTGGCTGGTCATACTTTTGCTCATGAGCTTCAAATGGCGGTTGATGCAGGTATGTTGGGAAGTATCGACGCTAATCGTGGAGATTACCAAAATGGTTGGGATACAGATCAATTCCCGATTGATTTATACGAATTAACGGAATCTATGCTGATTATCGTTGAATCTGGTGGTTTCTCGACTGGCGGTGTCAACTTCGATGCTAAAACTCGTCGTAATTCAACTGATTTAGATGATATTTTCATTGCTCATATTGCAGGAATGGATGCGTTTGCACGTGCATTATTGGTTGCAAACGAAATTCTTGAAAAATCTGAATACAAAAAACTTCGTGCTAATCGCTACGCTTCATTTGATAGCGGAGATGGTGCTTTGTTTGATGCAGGAAATTTAGGATTAGCCGATTTACACCGCATTGCTTTGGCATCGGGCGAGCCTCAACAAATCAGCGGCAAGCAAGAATTATTTGAAATGATTATTAATCAGTATATTTAATAAACGCGAACGTCAGTGCAGTTTAGAGTTCTGAGTTTAGAGTTCTGAGTTTCTATCACTATTAGTAACTCAGAACTCATAATTCAAAACAAATATATAAGCCCATTCTTCTCCAAAATATCCGCTGCTATGGAGATACCTTCTTTAGCAGATTTTATGTGCCATTCTACAGCGTTTTTAATATCCCCACGAGAAACGTAATTGAGACTGATATTGCGGTAGGTCGTCAAATATTAGGGATTTTTGGTCAATAAAGAGTCTAATTCTTGCGTTTCTTGGTCAAGTGTTTTAACGCCGCTCACTACGTATTTGCTTTTTTTGGCAATAGTTTTTGCTTTTCCATTTCAATTAGTTGTTTATTGTACAAAAAAATATTTTAATTATAATACAAAAACAAGGCCCACCTAACGTCGGCCACCTTAACCCACCGATAGGGAAGGTATAAAAGTTTGACTCCAAACTTCAAAAGAATGGGGCGAATATAGCTGTTTTATCAAGAAAAATTAAGAACTTTGACTGTTCATAGTCGAAAATCTTGCGACATTGATACTTGCAATATTTAGTGTTTTTTAGCGTTGAAAAGCTACCTCAAAATTTAACAATGAGATTCAAACAAATCATATATTTAGCTTTGGTTTTTTTGCCAATGTTTTCGGAGGCTCAAAAAAATAAAAAAACTGAAAGTGAAGGCATTTCGGAAAAAGATTTAAAATCGGAAGCGTATTTTGTAGAAGGTATGAAATATTTCATTGCCGAAACCTACGATAAAGCTATTCCTTTATTCAAAAAAGCCGCCGAAGGGAATCCGACAAGTGCGGGTATTAACTATATGATTGCGAAGGCATACTATGCCAATAGCGACCTTACCAATACTACAGTTTATGGCGAAAAAGCCCTCAAATTAGATGATTCGAACAAGTTTTATAGAAAATTTTTGGGCGAAATCTATACCAAACAAAAGCGATACAAAGATGCCGCTGAAATGTATGAGATGCTAGCTGATAAATTTCCACAAGATGTTAACAATTATCTCGACTTATCGAATATCTATATTCTGCAAGAAAAATTTTCGGATGCCGTTGATATTTATAACAAAATCGAACGTAGGATTGGCGTAAGTGAAGAAATTACTCGCCAAAAGCAAATGATTTATTTGAAACAAAACAAACTCGAAAAAGCCATTGAAGAGGGTGACCGTCTGATTGCATCTGAGCCAACTACACCTGAATATGTCGTGCAACAAGCTCAGATTTTAATTTCAAACGAACGCTACGACCAAGCCGTTACAATGTTGAAAAGTTCTTTGAAGAAAAATTTAAATTTTGCCGAAGCCCATGTTCTATTGGCCGAGATTTATCGCAAACAAAATGAGCTTGAAAAATGCAACGAAGAACTTCAATCGGCTTTTGCCAATAAAAACCTTTCCGTTGAAGTAAAATTCAAGATTTTGAGTAGCTATATGCTCATAACGAAAGAAGACAACAGCGATAAAACGCTCGATAACCTTCTTATGCTGACAAAGGAATTAATCAAGCAGTCGCCCAATGAAGCAAAAGGTTATGTAGTTTTAGGCGATTTATTAATGAAAAAAGGTGAAATGGCTGCTGCTCGTGACAATTACGTGAAGTCAACACTTTTTGATAAATCGGTTTTTGAAGTTTGGTTGGCAATCGTTGAGTTAGACGCTAAATTAAATCATATTGTTAGATTGGCGAGGCATTCGGAAGAAGCCATCGAATATTTTCCGAATCAATCTTTTTTTTGGTACCATAATGGGTTTGCTAATTTTGCCAAAAAAGATTACCAAAAAGCACTTTCTTCGCTCGAAGAAGCAAGGAATTTATCGCTTGATAATGCCGAATTGAGCAAGCATGTAAATGCACTGTTAGGCGATACTTACAACCTATTGGAGAAATATACCAAGTCGGACGAAGCGTACGAGGCGGTTTTAAAAACTGACCCCGACTACGAACAAGTACTTAATAATTACAGTTATTATTTGTCGATGCGTAAGGATAAACTCAGCAGAGCCTTGCAATTATCGACTCATTTAATTGATAAATTTGGCGACAACGCAACGTACCTCGATACGCATGCATGGGTACTCTATACAATGAAAGAATACCAAAAAGCACGGGAGTTTTTGGAGCGTGCATTAAAGCAAGAAAAAGGCGTAAGCGGCACAATTGTTGAGCATTATGGCGATGTGCTTTTTCAACTTGGCGAAAAAGATAAGGCCATTGAACAATGGAAAATAGCTCGCTCAATGGGCGAATATAGTTTAAATATTGATAAAAAGATTCAAATTGGGGCCTTGATTGAATAAGCCAACAGTGGCTGTCAACAGGATTTGAGTGGGAAAATAAACTAACCATAAAATGTCAAAATATTCTTTTCTGATAATTAATCTTTTTGTGATTCTATCTGCTTCATCTTGTAAGCGACATAAGATAGACAAAAAAGATATTGTTGCCGTTGATACGTTGGATTCTCAAATGATGAGAGCCGAAAAACCTATTTTAGAAATTGATGAGGCAAGCAAAATTACGGCTCCTATTATTGCAAAAATTGATGTAAAACCTGCCGAAATTGATTTCAAATACCTCAATATTAAATCAAAAGTAGATTTTTCAGCGGCTGGTGAAGTGCAGAGTTTTCCAGTGAATATTCATATCAAAAAAGATAGTATTATTTGGTTGTCCATAGTCGTCGGTCTTGAGGGTGCAAGAGGAATTATCACCAAAGATTCTGTTATTTTCCTAGACCGTCTGCACCGTACGTACTACAAATACGACTTTGCGAGTTTGAGCAAACAATTCAATTTTAATATTAACTATGATCTCGTCCAATCGATTTTGATTGGTAATATGCCTATTAAAAAACGAGAAATTGATGAAGTATCGAAGCAAGAAAGTGTTTTTTTGATAAAGCAAAAGGAAGGTTTTGTTCAAATAGAAAATGTAATAGCTGAAGCCAATCTCAAACTTCAAAAAGTAAACGCCAGCGATGAAACTGGTGATAGTAAAATGGGAATAGACTATGCTAATTTCTTAAATATCAGTGAATTGATATTTCCACAAGAAATTAGAGCCAAGATTGATGCTAAAAAAGATGGGAAGGTTCTTCAAACGTCGATAAATCTGCAACATAATAAAATTGAAGTACTTGACCAAAGCCCTGGCTTTGCATTTAGTATTCCGAAATCTTATGTACCTAAATAAATACAAAGGATTCAGCTTTTCAAAGCATATTATTGAAAGCCAATTCCGCCTATTTCCTTTAAAATGACCTTCAAAAAAATTACATATTTTGTTGTTTTCCTCTCACTACTTGGTTCTTTAGTAAGCAATGATACTTTTGCTCAGCGTCGAAAAAATAGTAGAGCTCAGCTTGAAATTGAAAAGAAAAGAAATCTTGAAAAAATTGTGGAAACCAAACAAGCACTCGAAAATACTAAAGAAAAGAAAGAAGTAACAGTCGGGAAAATCAAGGCAATAAAAGAGCAAATTTCGTCACAAGAAGAACAAATTGGACTCATGGAGCAAGATATGGAGCTGATTGATATGGAAATGCAAGATATTGTAGGAGCAAAACTAAGACTCGAACAAAAGCTTGATACGCTTCGGCATGAATATGCCGCCATGCTTTATGGTGCATCAAAAATAAGCGGTAAGGTCAATCAATTAAGCTTTTTATTCTCTTCATCGTCATTCAATGACTTAATAATGAGGTATAAATACCTCCAACAATACACCGATAATCGAAAGTCGCAAGTAGCTCAGATAATTAAGGTCGTGGCTTTATTGCGTGAGCGACAAGCGAATTTGGAAGGCAAAAAATCAGACAAAAAGCGAATTATCTCTGCAAAACTTACTGAAGCTCAATATCTTGAACAACTAAAAAACCGTCAAACCGAAATGGTGGGCGAGTTATCAAAAAAAGAGAAAGATTTGAGAAAAGAGTTTGAAGCCACCAAAAAATCAGTAAATAAACTCGAATCCTCAATTGCGACAGTAGTGGCTCGTGAGATTGCCCGTAAAAACCGTGAGCGTGAACTGAAGCAAGACCGTGAGGCTAAATTAGTCAAAAATAAAGCAAAAAAGTCAATAACTAAGAATGTAACCAAAGGTTTAGATGATGAAGAAACCGCTCTCAAAAAGTCGTTTGAGGCATCAAAGGCACGTTTGCCGTGGCCAGTTCAGCGTGGTTTTATTTCGGATAGATTTGGTATCAAAGAACATCCAGTTCTGAATGGTGTTATGATAAACAATAATGGTATTGATATTCAGACGTCGGCCAGTGCTACGGTGCGTACGGTTTATGCAGGTGAAGTTAAAGATGTTACTGAAATACCAGGTTTGGGCAATGTGGTTTTGATTCAACACGGTGAATATTTTACAGTTTACGCCAATTTGAAACAGATTTTTCTTTTTGTTGGTCAAAAGGTAAGAGCAAAAGAAACTATCGGAACTGCGGGCGAGTCAGGCGGTGTAACCGAAATAAATTTTCAGATTTGGCATAATAGCCAGCATTTAAATCCAGAAGGGTGGCTTATTCCGAGATAAATTATTGGTTATTGGAAAACTGGGAAATCGCTTACTGGAGAATTGGTAATTTGATTATTAGTCCAATTACCCAATTCCTCAAAAACTAATTTCCCGATAACCAATAAAAGATACACTATGTCAGTACACAATGAAATTAAGCGTATTACTACGCATACACTACAAGAAATGAAACGTAAAGGCGAGAAAATTGCCTGTTTAACTTCTTATGATTATTCAATGGCGAAAATCGTTGATACGGCTGGCGTTGAACTAATTTTAGTAGGAGATTCTGCCTCAAACGTCATGGCTGGTCACGAAACTACGCTACCGATTACGCTCGATAATATGATTTATCACGCACAAGCTGTTGTGAAAGGCGTAAAAAGAGCTTTAGTTGTGGTCGACTTGCCATTTGGTTCATATCAAGGAAATTCTGAAGAAGCCTTGCGTTCGGCTATCAGAATTATGAAAGAATCAGGTGGGCATGCGGTGAAATTAGAAGGTGGAATTGAGATAAAAGAATCTATAGAGCGTATTTTAAGTGCTGGTATTCCTGTAATGGGTCATTTGGGACTTACACCACAATCTATCTATAAATTTGGTACTTATGCCGTGCGTGCCAAAGAAGAAGAAGAAGCCGAACAACTTTTAGCTAATGCTAAAATGCTCAATGACGTGGGTTGTTTTGGGCTGGTTCTAGAGAAAATTCCTGCTACTTTGGCTAAAAAAGTAACCGAATCAGTAGCTATTCCTACTATTGGGATAGGTGCAGGAAGTGGCTGCGATGGACAGATTTTGGTCGTACACGATATGTTGGGTATCAATAAAGATTTCTCACCACGATTTTTACGTCGATACGCCGATTTACATTCAATCATGACAGACGCAGTGTTTAATTACACGAAGGATGTAAAATCCTCAAATTTTCCGAACGAAAAGGAATCTTACTAAGATATTTTTACAAACTTGAACCAAAATATTTGCAATAGTGTTGCATTAGAACTTATATTTGCATCATTGTTGTAATTACATACACGGTTCGAGTTTTTTTATGCGGAAAATATTCACTCATTACCATTCACTTAATAAAGTTGGCTTGTGGCTTTCGTTACTTTGCACGATTCATTGCTTGGCTATGCCATTTTTGATGTCTGCTTTGCCGTTTTTGGGTGAAAGTTTTTTGAGTGAAAAGTCAGAAATCTATCTGATAGGAGCAAGTGCAATTTTAGCAATTTTCTTATTAATAAAAGATTATCGAAACCATCAAAATTCAATACCTCTCACACTTTTATCAGTTGCTCTCTGTTTTAATTTTGCAGGTTTATTTCTTGCTAAAGACAAATACGAAATCCTTTTAAATGTGATAGGTGCTTTATTAATGGCATCGGCCTATTATATAAACTGGAACTCTCATCACCGTGCATGTCATAGCCACTCTCATTAATTGGGTCGTTTATAATAGTAATCTAAAGGATTTTGGTAAATAAACTCATATTTTGAGCATTCGAGCCATTTTTTTGGACTTATAATTTTGAATGGCTGAGGTTCGGTAGGAGTAATAAATTCGGGCATCTCGTAGCCTAATTCTTCGCAGTTTTTAGCGTAAATTTCTTTTCTTGTTGGATGAATTGGCGAAACGATATTAAAAGTCTCGTTCCAAATACTATTTTCGATGATTGTCTCGATAATCTTGATTACATCATCACGATGAACATAATTTACCTGAATGTCGCCCGTTGTGAGTCCTTTTAAGCCCGAAAAATATTTACTAGGAATTCTGTCGTAACCCATCAGGCCGCCACAACGTAGAATCGTTAGATTAACAGAAGATTCTTTCCAAAGTGCAAGTAACAGTTTTTCGGCTTTTATCATCGTTGGGCTGGCCGATTGCTCAGGTGTGATGACGTCTTCTTCAAATACTTCCCTATTCAGTTCAGGGTAAACCGACGTAGAACTTATATAAATAATATTTTTGATGGAAGACGGTTTTACATGAGTGAGCAAATTAGAAATTTGTTCTACGTGAGCATCAACTTTTTGAAGGCTGATGCGTGGCGGAATATTTATCAGCAAGGTTTCTGTGTTTAAAAAGTTGTCCACATTTTCGCTAACAACTTGTGGACTAACTTGAATAAGAAAAGCTTCAATACCATTTTCAATCAAAATAGGTAGTTTTTCTTCTTTCGTAGTGCTTCCTTTTACTGCATATCCTTTATCCGAAAAATATTTTCCGAGTGACAAGCCCAACCAACCACAACCCAGAATACTTATTGATTTGCTCATTTATTCGAAAATCTCCTTTATACTTATGCTAAATCTCTCTATAATGTCGGAAGTTATGAAGCCCTCTTTTAGTTTTTGAGAAAGTTCAAAACTTTTATTTTTAAGTATATACTGTTCTATTGAGTGATGTTCTGTATCAACAATCCAATATTCTTTTACATCATGCAAGGCATAATCAGTCATTTTTATACCATAATCTCTATCCTTTGTGCTATCTGATAAAATTTCTACCACAAAATCTGGTGCTGGAAATGCAGACTGATTTGCTCCGAAATCAATTGATTTTTCTTTTCTCCAAAAACAAATATCTGGCTCGTAATCGTTGCGAGTGAGCCTAATCATTGCTTTTTCGTAGGCAACTTCTCCTAAATTATTGTCATAAACGTAAGGAATCAAGCGGCGAGTAATTCGGGTAGATGCTCTCCAATGACGACCATAAATTGGCGAGTGATAAACGATTTCACCCATGATAAATTCGGCTTTTTGATTTTCGTCAACATCAGCCCAAAACTCATGACGACGGTTTTGTTCATCAGCCCAAGCTTTCTCTAATTCGTCGAGAATTTCCCTCAAATTTGGTGCTTGAAATAAGTCAGTAACTAACATTTTGGATAGATTTTATTAACGAATTTAATCATAAAATTGATAAAAACCTTATTTAGTATTTTTCTCCTCACTTTCCAATTCAAAAATCTTTATATCAACCACAAACCTAAACCAAAGAGCTTGCAGGAAGTGGAAAATCATGCCTTCTTTTCCATCAAGAATACCCAATTGAATAAAATAACGGTGAAAAAAATAGATAAATGGACGCACAAAAAGTGGCATACCCCACCATATTTTTTTCAAAAATGCTACTCGTTGGTCGGGATTTCCGAAGAATTTTGGTTTAATAGCTTGGTTGCGTAATTGTTTCTTTCTTTCGATTTCCTCTCGGGCAACTTGGTCGCTATATCGGTTATGTTTTTCAATCCAAAAACTAATTTTGTTTTCTTTAAGGTTTTCTTCTTTCAAATATCCCTTGGCCCAAACAATGTTTTTGCCTTCGGCTACAAAACGATGATCCATGTTTTCATTGAGGTCGGAGAAACCCACGCCCGTTCGGAACATTTTCATCAAATATTTCGGAAAATACCCTCCGTGTTTGAGCCAACGACCTTTAAAATAGTTTTTTCGGTTGAAGAAAATTCCGTTGACATCGGCAGGTATTGTCGAATTCTTGAAGTCTTTGAGCATTTCCAATAATTCGGGCAGAACGATGTGGTCAGAATCAAGACCGATTGTCCATGGTGTTTTAACTGAGAAGTTTTTAAGGGCAAAATCCCATTGTTTGGGGTGGTTTTCAAACTTATTATATTTGACGATTGCACCGTAACTGCCCGCAATTTCAAGCGTTCGGTCAGTACTTCCTGAATCCAAAATAAAAGTTTCGGCGTTGAGCGTTTTGATAGACTCAAGCAATCGTGGAAGATGCTGCTCTTCGTTGAAAGATAATATGATAAAAGTAAATTCGGTATTCATTTTTTTATTAGGCATTAAGGCACATGGTGGCAAAGGCACAAAGTTTTTTAAAGAATTATGTAGTTTTAACAAGAATAAGGCTGAATATACAAAAGGCTTTTACTCTGTATCTTTGTGCTACTTAACCTTTTTACCTCCTAAATGTATGCCAAGACTTGTTCGTTCCGAAAATACGATTCCGAGTACAAATATAAGCGTCAATAAAATATGGAACGGAATCGAAAACATTAGGCTTTCGATTTTGATTTGCCAAGAGATAACAATGAAGATTCCTGCAATGATTAAATAAGTGATAACCGATTTGAGTTCATACGGAATTGGGTAATATTTTTGACCGTAATAATAGCACAACACCATCATAATAAACGATGAAATGGCAAATGTAATTGCACAGCCTACATAACCCCAAATCGGAATAAGAATGATATTTAGAATAACAGTGATAACCATTCCGATAATTGTAAAATAGGTGCCAAAATGGGTTTTATCGCTTAATTTAAACCACATTGAGATATTCTGATAAACGCCAATGAAAAGATTTGCGAGCAATAAAATGGGCACCACAATTATACCCGAACGGTAGTTTTTACCCAAAATCAAACTAATTAAATCAATATTGATACTTACACCGACCCAAATCAGGATACAAGCTATCGTAAACCATTTGGTGGCGAGAGCGAGCATTGATGGAGAGTTTTTGTCTTCGGCTTTCGAAAAAAAGAATGGGTCGGCAGCATAACGATATGCTTGCACAACCAATAACATGAAAATAGAAAGTTTGTAAACATTGGCATAAATACTAAAAGCATCATCGCTCGTTAGACCTTTATAGAAGCCTTCTGGAAGTATTTTTGTGAGCATTAAACGGTCGGCGGTTTGATTGATTGCACCTGCCAGTCCCATGAAAAGTAAAGGGTAGGCATATATCAAAACAGGCTTAAATTTGGCAAAATCAAATGAAAATCTGAAATCAACAAATTCTTTCCATAATAACAAAATTGTGACGATACTGGCAATAAAATTAGCCCATACTATATAATCAGGACCAATGGAAGGATTATAAAAATAGTCGGCAAAGGGTTTCCATGATTCAAGAAAAAGGCCTTCGTGGATGTATTTACAAAATATCAAATAAAAGGTATTTAACCCAATATTGATAAATATATTGGTTATACGAACAAAAACGAAGCGTTTTGCTCGATTTTCAGCTCTTAATTTTACAAATGCAATAGCTGTAATGGCATCAGTCGCCAAAATAATTGCAAACCAAACGATGAGGCGTTCTTTACCCGGAAAACCCATCCAGTTGATGATTGGCGTAGCATAGAAGAAAATAATAAGTGAAAAGAGTACGCTCGACAGAATGATATAAGTGAGTATCAGATTGAAATATGCTTGGCGATTTTCTTTCTTAGCAAAGCGAAAAAAGGCCGTTTCCATGCCATAAGTATAGAGAATATTTAATAGTATTACCCAAACGTAGAGTTGATTATTATCGGCAAGGAGTTTAGGTTGGTCAAAAACGCGTGTATGAACCGCCACCAAAAGCCAGTTGAGAAAACGTCCAACAATACTACTTATACCATAAAGTGCGGTGTCACTCGCCAGTTTTTTTACTACACTCATATTTTAGTCCACCAGCAATAGGCGGCCGAAGTTTTGTGATTTTAACAGGAAACTTCGTGCAATTTCAGCACTTACGCAGTGATTTGCAAGCAATTGCTTTTTTTTCGTAAAAAAGTATCGTATTTGGCGTTCATAAAATCAAAACAAATCGGGTATTTTATAACCAATATTATAATTTATAAAAGCTGCTTTTTTACAGTCCCACAGAACTAAATCCTTGTAACGAATATTATTAAAATTGGCGTAATTCTGTACTTTTTGTAGATTTTCAATGCTTAATGCTCCTAGTCTGTCAACCGATAATCGTTGCTTTGCCACTCCACCCACTAGAAAAAGCCCCAACACTTCTTGGTTAGTCCTATTCGTACATTTCAAATTTCCGATGATTTGTGCAGGAATTTTATCGAATAATCCACCGCCAATTACAAGTTGTTCTTCTTGTCGTTTCCAATAATTATAGGTTTCTTTCGAGACCGAAAAAACGTCTAATTGAATTATCCATTCGGGGAAATCTTTCACATCGACACTGCCCAATGAAATGGGAAGGTTTTTGCCATTTACCAAAAAATCATTGATTAAAATTGGTTGTGTATTGAGCGGAGTTCGCCAACATTTTGAATTACACACAGGCACTGGTGCTGGCGGCGGCGGTGGCTCGGGGCATGTGGTTAGAAACTGAATAAAATCCTGACGTCTGATAAAGTAATAGTCTTCAGTTTCTTTTGAATCTTTAATAGAAGCCGTTACGTCGAAACGCATATTTTCTACTCGTTCAGCACTAATAAATTTATATGAAAAATCATTGAGAGGAGTAGGGGCTTTCAATGTTTCAATCGTCGATTCTATTTCTATACCATCGCTAGTTTTTATTTTTAATTGGTATTTTTTGCCAATAATTCCCTTGAATAAGGGCGAAGTTTGGTAAAATCCACCTCGAGTCTCTGTCATTTGAGTCGTAATTCCTGCATTGTCAATAATTTTCACATCAGCACCTTTTATTGCATCGCCTTGGAAAGCTGTAATATCATAGGGAGAGTAAGAACTAGTGCGATTGATACGCACGTTATACGGGCCGTTGAGGTTTGTCATTTCGCCATAAACAACATAAGCAGTACTCAAATTTTGTGTTTTGAAGTCGGTTATTTCTGTTTCGCAGGAAAAAAATAATGAACACAGCAACAAGAAAAATGTTATTTTTTTCATCAGAATTTAAAGTTATAGGTGAGTGATGGAATAGCTGCACCCAAGACCGAAAGTTTGTAGGTTCGAGCAAGATTACGAAGCCCAGTTGATGATTTAAAATAGATTGAATAGACATTCTGACGGTTCAAGATATTATAAATCGAAAAATTCCAACTGCTATTCGACTTACTATTTACTTTGGGGTCGAGTGTAAGCCCCAAATCAAGCCTAAAATAGTCGGGAATTCGCTCGGCATTACGCAGCGTAAAACTTGGCGAAGCATACCCATCTAAGATTTCTTGAATGGTGGCATTGTCCAATAATACGAATATCTGACCATTATAAGTATAAGTTTTTCTGTCTAGTCCCGCACGAGGATTCAGTCCATTTTTTACCATATAATCATAAATATCGCTAAACGCATAGATTTTATAACGACCATTTGGGTAAGTAATCGGGCGACCAGTATTGTACGTAAAGTTGGAGTTGAAAGTAATGCGTTTTGTCCAACGATTATTTAGTACAAATTTTACGTTATGCGGAGAATCGAAATTCGCAGGAAATTTAAGCCCAAAATTTGCTCCAATCTGATTTTCGTTGGCTTCAATTTGTCGGAAAGTACGAGAATAAGTATATGATAGCCATCCAGTCAGTTTTTTTCCACGAGATTTTTTTATGAAAAACTCCGCACCGTAAGCGTAGCCTTTTCCGACCAAAAGTTGTGTTTCGACAGTCTGATTGAGGTAAAGTGCTGCACCATCAACGTAGTCAATTACATTTTTAAGGTTTTTATAATAGACCTCAACCGATGTCTCGAAAGTATTATTTTGTGCGTTATTAAAGTTTTTGAAAACCCCAATCGAAAACTGGTCGGCAATTTGCTGCGGTAATTGAGCATTACTGTTTTTCCAAATATCGGCTGGCGAAATTGCCATTGTATTCGAAAGCAAATGCATAAACTGATGCATACGATTAAACCCAATCTTTACAGAAAGACTGGAATCAACCTTAAATGCCAACGAAAAACGTGGCTCGAAACCTCCATAAGATTGAATTACCGAACCTTTTTTATAAGTCAAAGTATCGGTAATTGTTTCAATTTCTCGTGGTTTGCCGAGTTGATAACTATAAATATTATTTGGGCCAACGAGCTGATAATAAGCGTATCGCAGCCCATAATCAAGGCTTAGATTTTTACTTAAATTTAGGCTATGACCAGCATAAACAGACATTTCTCGTGAGTGCTGCACGGGCATTCGGAATGGGTCAATGAATGATTGAGCCGAATTTGGTAATAAACTTCCTGCATCGTTTCGATAAATACTAAAATCTCCACCAAAGTCGATACGGCTTTTGTTTGAAAGCTCATAACTTAAATCTTCACGGATAGATTGTTGCGTGATTGACGGCTGCCAATTATACTCATATTGAGGTTTAAAACCTTTATTTCCGTACTTGTATTTACTTAAGAAAGCCGTAAAATTATGCGAAAATTTTGTAACGATAAGAGCATTATGTTTCAAACTAACATTTTGAGTGTTCCAATAATAAGAAGTGTCTTGGGCGAATTTAAATGCATCATCGCTCGTATAAGCTGCCAACGAAATACGTTGATTATTTCCGAAGCGATGCGTGATTTTGGCGTTTATATCGTAGAAATTAGCATTGCTATTTTTGAGTGAATGGTTATTGAAATAGCGTAAATAAAAATCTGATAATGAGGCCCTTGCTCCGACGATTACCGATGTTTTACCTTTGAGAATAGGGACTTCAAGTAATAATCGGCTGGAAATTAGTCCAACTCCACCTTGAGCACTCCATTTGTCAAAATTCCCTTCTTTTAAACGCACATCCAGCACCGAAGATGCTCTACCGCCGTACATTGATGGAATTCCGCCTTTGAAAAGGCTTATATCTTGCACCATATCGGCATTGAAACTTGTGAAGAATCCGAATAAATGAGAAGTATTAAATAGCGGAATACCATCTAAAAGTACTAAATTTTGGTCAACATTTCCACCTCGAACATTGAAGCCTGAAGCACCTTCGCCAACTGTAGTTACGCCTGGCAAAAGCATAATACTTCTGATAACATCGGCTTCGCCCATGAGTGTGGGAAGTTTTTTCATGGTTTTACCTGAAATTTTTTCGACACCCATCATTGTTCGATTGACATTGGCATCGGCTTTTTCGGCTGTAATCACTACTTCATCAAGGATTTTAGCTGTTTTTTCGAGTAAAAATTCAAATTCGGTATTTTTATTAAGCGTAAATCGTTCGATTTTGATTTTATATCCCAACATTCTGATCACAATTTGATAAGAAGTAGCAGGAATAAAGATTGAAAACCTGCCTGTAGAGTCGGTTTGTGTACCAAACGTAAGTCCCGAAAACAAAATATTTGCATTTTCGAGTGGAGCATTGGTTTCGGCATCTTTTATTATACCCGAAAGTAGGAAGCTATTTTTCTGAGCGTAAGTTTCGTGGTAAAGAAAGGTGGTGGATAGGCAAAGAAATGCCCAAATTAATAAATGCTTTTTCATCAATAGGTTTACGTATATTCAATACCAAAGATAAGGCATTTTGGCCACTGATGATTATAAAAATAGGATAATGACAAAGAATAAACGATAGTAGGAATCAGAAAAGCGATGATTTAGGGGTGCACTTAACATTCGTTAACATCATTTAGGTTTCTTTAACAGCTTGATATTCAATCAAATAGTAGTTTTGAGCCAAACAATAAAAATATACAACTATGAAAAAAATCGGTTTCATTCTCTCAGCAATTGTATTGGCAATTTTAGGGTATTTTAAAGTATCAAAAATTAATCGTTATTCTGCACAAAGTATCGAAAAAGATAAATCTATTGCCAACATAAAAGCTGGCCGAAAATCTTATGATGAAGCTTTGACGAATTGATTACTTCGTTTTATTTCTTAAAATCACTAAGCCACTACCTTGTTTCCATGCTTGGTCGAAACCTGCGGGAAACTTGGCTACTGGATGGCTTCCTAGCACCATATCAATATCGCCATCGTGGTCGATATCGGCCGCATCAATTACACTCCAACGACCTAAATGGTTGATATTGAGCGTTTTTTGTTTGAAATCATTGTATGTATTTTCAAAGTAAATGAAGCCTTCGAGTGGACGGTGGTCATTATCTGGGAAAAGAGCAATCGAAACCAAATCAATATCTCCATCATTATCAAAATCTCTTGGAATTACCTTCGTCGCTCCATTTTGTTGAAAAAAATGACTTTGTTCGAATTGTGGTGAACCAACCGAGCCAGTATTCGTATAAATATAAACTCCGTGATAAGGCTTTAGAATTGTCGAGAAATCGGCGTTATCGCCCGCTGTGCAAACAATATCAAACTTTCCGTCTTTATTGATGTCGGCAATATCAAACGAACTCGTACCATAAATTGACGGAAAGCGGAGTAGTTGTTTTGCTTCAAAACGAAGAGACCCCTTATTCATATATAAAACAATTTGTTCATCTCCTTGAGCAAAAAGTGCCAAAATATCGTTTCGTTTGTCGCCATCAAAATCCACGACTATTGTTTTTGTTGCTCCTGTTTGTGTGCTTAAAACTTGCTTTTGGTATTGATTTTTAGGATCTTTTTTCCAAACAGATAATCCACCATTTTTAAAGCCAAATTCATTACAGATTAGCTCATCTTCGGGGCTATCATCGAGGTTTTTTGTAATAACTTCAATTGGACGATTTAGACTTGGCAAAAGTTTTTTTGTATTTATAAAAGCATTATTCTTGATTTCTACTTGTTCGGCCGAACCATTTACATCAGGATTGGCCTGTGTTGTAGTGCCGATATAAGTCAATAAATATTGGCTATTTTTTGCATTTGTCAAATCTACGTTGGTAAGAGCATTCTGATTTTTGATTGTTTGGATTGGCTTGCCGTTTTCGTCAAGTATCCAAATCACTCGGTTTGATTGGTCGCCCGCAATAATTTTTTGGTTAATTGTATCAATCATAACTGCCGTGAAGTTCGGAATTGTTGCTCCTTGAATGGCGATATTTGTTTTCTGTATTTCAAATCTTCCTGTAAGCACTTCCAAGTTTTCATATTTAGGCATGTCGAGCGTTTTTGGAGCATTAGCCAAGTAATAACGCTTAATTTTGAGCCAATCTTCATCACTAATCATCTGTGAAGCTGGGCGAAGAATGGCATAATCAGAAAGTGGTTTTTCTAAACTATTGATTTCCGTAGATACGCCCATCAGGATGCTCATATATGGCAATGTGCTATATTGCCAAACGTTCTTTGGCAGCAATTTTGGGCTAGGCAATAAGTGGCAACTTGCACAATAAGTTTGGGCAAGTTTTTCGCCTTCGGCTTCTTTAGATTTGCAACTAATAGAAATAGCTGAGATACCAATCACAAAAAAAGCACTAATAGTTAGTAGATTTGAATATCTTAATTTCATTAATCGGAATATATACGTTGGGGTTCAAAATCTTGAACCCCAAACTATGATTTACTTCGTTATTTTCTTGAAAATCTGCATTTTATCGTTATTTCGAGTAACGAAATAGAGTTTGGTTTTAGGCGTTTTCAGCGTTTTAATATCACGAACATCGCCTTCCAACAATAAACCATTATCTGTTGGAATTGATGGAATAAATCTTCCCTTTCCATTTCCTTTCAAAATCAAACCAAAGAAAGCATCATAACGAGCTTGGTACATATTCGCACCGTTGAAATTCCCGCCTACAATTATGTCTAAGTTTCCGTCGTTGTCCACATCCTCAGTTACGAGCGACATTACTTTTGAGACTTGTGCCAAACCCGGTAGTGCGGTCATTTTGAAAGTATTATTGCCTTGGTTTTCAAGGTAAACAGACTCAAAGGTATTTACGAGCTTCTCCTCAGAATCTTTAAGTTCTTTTTTAGTAAACAACTTGTCGATGGTTTTGCCAGCAAAGGTTTTGTATTCAACATATTTTTTATTGATGATACTTGGCATTTGTTTGCCCATTTCGTCTTTACTATTTACTGGATACCAACTTGAGCCACGATTATAGGCTACGATATGATCTTTGGCTTCATTGCCATCAATATCTTTTATGAGCATTTTTAGCTTACTACCTTCTTCTTTTCTGAATTTGGTGTTTGTTCCGAGATTTCCTACCGCAAAGTCAATATCACCATCTTTGTCAAAATCGGCGGCTGTTATGCCATTCCAAAAACCAGTAAATTCACTCAGTTTGCGGTTCTCCACCTGAATATCAATTTCCTTAAATTTGCCTTTGTCGTTGGCAAATATTCTGATTGGCATCCAATCGCCTACAATAGTTAAATCTTGGTCGCCATCTTTATCGAAATCTGTCCAAATGGCATCAGTAATCATACCTGCTTCTCGAAGTTCGGGAGCGTTATTGACGGTTACATCCGAGAATTGTCCTTTACCATTATTTACTAAAAGATAGGAGCGAGGCGTCTTTCCGTAACTATAAGCTACCACACGACCTCCTACAAAGAGGTCAATGTCGCCATCTTTATCAAAATCGCAAGGTTTTACGCACGATTTATTGTCGAACATTGGCGGTAGTGCAGCGAATGATTTCGAGAAGTTTCCTTTACCGTCATTGATATAAAGTCGGTCGAAAAGCTGAACCATTTCGTCATAAAACTCATTTCCGCCCGAAACTACGTAAAGGTCTTGGTCTTTATCTCCGTCAGCATCAAAAAACACAGCATCGACATCTTCTTGCAATGAATCTTCTTTAAAAACTGCTTGTGGTGAAGCTGTAAACTTGTCATCGGTTTTTTGTAGATAAAGCGAACCTGCTTGATATTTTGCACCACCTACGTAAAAATCTTCTAAACCGTCACCATTTACATCGCCAACTGCCATTTTGGGTCCATCGATCGATACCTTAAATGGAATCAAAAATTCTCGATTGAAATCAAAATAAACGTTTTCTTGATGTACAAACGGAATATTTACTTGGTTTGTTACTTCTTCAAAAATTGGCACTGCTGGCACAAAGAACTGATGGTCAGCTACTTTTATTTTAGCGTTATTTTGGTCTAAAGTAAGAAAAGTATTGATTTTAGGATTCATAATGATTTCCATCATTTGATTCTCCCAAATTACCATCATTGTATCAACTTTGGTGAGTTTGCCAATTCCAAAAATCAATGATGGCTCAACAGAACTCATGAAGCCACGAGTTGGCATCATTTGTTGTAATTGCTCGCCATCGGCTGTTTTTAAAATAACTTTTGCCCCAATTCCGAAGGTATTTTTATCATTACCTTTAAATTTAACTTTGACGAAATTATTATTCAAAACCTGACGGCTATTGTTGAGGTAAATGGCCGCTGGCTCGTTGAGATTATTAGAAATGAGGTCTAAATCGCCATCGTTGTCTAAATCGGCATAAGTTGCACCGTTTGAAATGCCTTTTTCGTCGAAGCCCCAAGCGACTGATTTATCTTGAAAACGTAATTCTTTTGTACCTTTATAAAGATAATTATGCCATTTTCCGCTTGGCATTTTGTCGATTGCCTCTTGATCGAGCTTATCGGAAGTTGGCAAGTTGAAGTGTAGAGAATCGCTAGCGATAAATTTCAAATAATTTAAATCATTCGGGCGACGTAAAATACCGTTGGTGATAAAAATATCTTTGATTCCATCGCCATCATAATCGGCTAAAAGCGTACTCCAACTCCAGTCGGTTGCCATAACGCCCGCCGAGGGGGCAATATCGCTAAATTTTTTGCCGCCCATACTCAGTTGTAGGCAGTTTCGGCTGTATTGATTAAAATACCCAAATTGGAGTTTATATAAGTAAATATCAAGCGGGTCTTCGCCAACTGAAGATTTTTCAACAGCTTCGTCTTCGGGATACATATCAAGCGTCATTACATCTTGATATCCATCATTATTTATGTCGGCAATATCCGAGCCCATCGAAAAGCGACTCAAGTGCTTGAAATGCTGTTTTACTTCTTCAGAAAAAGTGCCATTTTTTTGATTGATATAGTAATAATCGTCTTCGTGAAAATCATTACTTACATAAATATCCTGCCAGCCATCGTTGTTCAAATCCGCCACCGAAATGCCCAAACCATAGCCCATAGCGGCTTGATATATACCTGCCTCCTTGCTTACATCAGTAAATTTGCCGTTATCGTTACGGTACAAATAATCGCCAGCTTCGTTGTCTTTGAGCATACGAGTATTTACACGGTCATAAGAGCGAGAATTATGCACTGCGTGATTAAGCAAGTACATATCCAAATCACCGTCTTTATCATAATCAAAAAAGGCGGCTTGGGTCGAAAATCCAGTAAAATCAAGACCGTATTCGTCTGATTTTTCGGTGAATCGAGGCGTCGAACCGTTTAAATCTCCATTATTGATATAGAGTTCGTTTGAACCTTCCAGACCTTTATAATTTCCAACCGCACACACATAAATATCAAGCAAACCATCGCCGTTGACATCGGCCATTGTTACGCCAGTTTTCCAGTCAGAAAATCCTTCAATGCCCGCTTTTGCCGAAATATCTTCAAATTGAGGTGAGCCATTTTTTACACCTTTGTTTAAGTAAAGTTTGTTTTTTCCTTGATTTGAAACAAAAAACAAATCGCTTAGGCCATCATTATTAATATCGCCTGCTGCTACACCACCGCCATTATAAAAATATAGATAATCGAGTATGTTGAAGTCTTTAGATTCTTTTATTTGATTGATAAAATCAATTTTTGTTTCGGTTGGGGAAAGTTTTTTAAATAAAACTACATCGTTTTCTTTACTTGATTTGCACGCACTAAGAATGAGTATTATACTTAAATATTTTATTATTGATTTCATCGATTTTTTACTTTTTAGCCTAAAATTTACTCAAAAACTTCTTTCACCACAACTTGTAAATTTGGAAAAGTTGGACTTATAATAGTATCTTCTATTGTAAATGGACGTAAGCCAATGTATTTTCCTTCTTTCAAAACATAAATAAAAATAGTTTCCTTTTCTGGTTCAACAAGCCAATATTCTTGTATTTCATTTTCTTCATAGAGGTCAAACTTTGTTTTCATTTCTCGTGTCGAATTGCCAGGTGATAGAATTTCTATCACCAAATCGGGCGAACCTAAGCAACCACGTCCATCTTTTAATTTTTCAAGGTCACATATTACGCATAAATCTGGCTGTACGACAGTATGCACTTGCTTATCAGAGGTAGATTTCTTGGTATTTACCAGTCGCACATCGAAAGGGGCATGATACAGTTTGCAAGAATGTTTATGAAAAGCTACTCGGAAAATACCAGTTAAATTGACCGAAATGTCTTGGTGCTTTATGTTTGGGGCAGCCATTTCAAGGATTTTGCCTTTAATTAGCTCAATTCTTTCATCAAATTGCCATTTTAAATAATCTGCATAAGAATAGACTTTAGAGAAATCTAATTGTGAAATTTTTGTGATTGCTTCCATTGATTTATTCAGAATGATATACAAATTTACTTTTTAAAACTAAACACTTGTGCTTTATCATTGTTTTTTGCCAATACTATCACCTCTTGATTTGCATTACCCTTTAATTTATACATTTTGCGAACTTGTCCAACCGTCTTAAAGCCAGAGTCGCTTGATTTTTTTACCTCAAAATTTCCTTTTCCTTTTCCTATCAAAAATAAACCATAATTGGCATCAAAACGACCCCATTCTGGCAAAACATCGTAGAAATTACCCGCCAAAAGAATATCCAAAATACCGTCTTTATCAAAATCTCCTGTTTCGATGGCTGCAATGCGAGAATATTGAGCCTCAATAGGCAGAGCTTTCATTTCAAAGTTACCTTTGCCATCGTTTATCAAAAATACGGTTTTGGTAGTTGTAATTTTTTTCTCTATACAGTCTTTCATTTGCTCAGGCGTAAACATATCCGTAATACTCTGATTGGCGTAGTCAGTATATTTTACGTACTTACGTTTAATCATCGGCAAAGCACGTTGGAGTTCGCCTTTTAGCACCATTGGGTAGGTTTTTCCATCTTCAGTTAAGCATGAAATTATTTGTTCAACGGTTCCGTTATTATCAAAATCTTTTGCATGAAGAAATGCAGGATTTTCGGGTGAAACTTTGAGTTTAGTATTATCTCCGATGTTTCCAACAATAAAATCAGTATCGCCATCGCCATCAATATCGGCTGGTTTTATACAGTTCCAAAGTCCTTCCGAGTCTTTAATTTTGCTCACAAGCGTCATTTTTCTACCACGTTCATTTTTGAAAATTACTATTTGTCCCCAATCTTGCGTCACAATCAAATCCATGTAGCTATCTTTGTCAATATCGCTCCATTCGGCATCAGTGACCATACCAAGCTCGTTAATTTCTGCCATGAAACGCCTTGATTGATTTTTAAATTCACCCGTTCCATCATTGATATAGAAATTACTTGAGGGATTCATGCCATATTTTCCTGAAATCATGCGTGAGCCTACAAATAAATCTTGGTCACCATCTTTATCAAAATCTGCGGCCGTTACACAAGAGCCATTTTCAAAAATAGAAGGAAAACGTACATCACGTTTGAAGTTGCCTTTTCCTTCATTTATGTAAAGTAAATCGTGTAATTCAGCGGCATTTTCTTCAAATTCATTACTACCCGTCACGATAAACAAATCGAGGTCATTGTCTTTATCAGCATCAAAAAACAAGGCATCCGTATTTTCGGTCGTAACGTCCATTCCAAAATCAATTTGGTTTGACTCGGTAAACTTTCCATTTTTTTGCTGAATGAAAAGTTGTTTTGCCTGACCAGCCGAACCCCCTAAATACAAATCGTCAAGACCATCGCCGTTTACATCGCCCACAGCCATTGCAGGCCCTTGAGTTGAATATTTTTGTTTGAGCAATACATCACGGTCGTAATCTTGGAAATTACTCTCAATGTGTGTGTATGCAAGTATATTTGCTGAAATGTCATTAAAAAGGGGCGTTTTTACTGGAATAATTTCCTTGAAAAGTTGGTTAGCATTTTTATAATCAAGCGTAAGCATTTGGTCAGTTTTTTGATTTTTTAGAACCTGCAATTTATCATCTGGCCAAATGATTTTTACCGAATCAATAGTAGCTTTTTCGCCCAGTCCAAAAACCATTTGATGGTCGCTCGAAGACTGAAAGCCACGGTTAGGCATTTGTTGCAAAAGTTTGCTTGTACCTTGTTGATAAACCGTAACTTTAGCACCGATTCCATTGAGATTTTTGGCAGTTCCTTTTAGTTTTACTGTCAAAAAGTGATTTTTTGTTTTTTCATTGGTTTTATTTTTGAAAACCGAAAGCGGAGCATTGATATTATTAACAACCAAATCTAAATCTCCGTCATTATCCAAATCGCCATAAGCCGAACCATTAGAAAACCCTGGCCCTTCGAGTCCCCAGCTTTTTGTTTGATTGGCAAATTTTAAATCTCCAGTGTTTTTAAAAGCATAATTTGGAATTGGTACAGAAGAGATTTTATCAATAAATTCTTTTGCATCAAATTTTTTGCCACTGAGCATTTGTTGCATCGTATTTCTATCGCCTAAAAATTCGACAAAATCTTGGTCAGTAAGGTCTTTTGCAATGCCATTGGCTACAAAAATATCTTTCAAACCATCGTTATCCATATCAAATATCAATGCTCCCCAACTCCAATCTGTTGCATAAACACCCGCCAACTGTCCGACTTCGCTAAATGTGCCATCTCCGTTGTTCAATTGCAGATTGTTTCGCATATATTGGTGCCAAAAGCCTTGTTTTAGCTTCAAATCAACTAAATTATAACCTTCAAAAATACTCGTAGTTTTCAATCGACGGTCATCGCCTGGAAGCATGTCTGTCACAAAAATATCCAAATTTTCATCGTTGTTAATGTCGGCAATATCAGCACCCATAGAGCTTAAGCTCGTATGCGGCATTTGGTTTTCAAGGTCTTCTTTAAAAGTTCCATTTTTCTGATTGATGTATAGATAATCTCTTTCGTAGAAATCATTTGAGATATAAATATCAGGCCAGTTATCGTTGTTTACGTCACCGATAGTAATCCCTAAACCAAAGCCAATCAAGCTTCCATAAATTCCAGCTTCTGCTGAAACATCTGTAAATTTAACTTCTGTTGTGGTTGGGCTATCATTGCGGAAAAGTTTATCACCGCCGAGTTTATCACGCTCGTTTCGTAGATTTATGTAGCCGAGTTTATCAATCGGAGTAAAGCTATTATTGAGCAGATACATATCTAAATCTCCGTCACGGTCATAATCGAAGAATGCAGCGTGGGTCGAGAAACCTCCATCTTCAAGGCCAACTTCTTTGGCTTGTTCTTTATAGCTCGGAATACCGTTTTTAATGCCCTGATTAATGTACAATTGATTGCCACGTTGGTCACGGCTACCCGAATTACATACATAAATATCCATCAAACCATCACCGTTGACATCGGCAAAAGTTGCCCCTGTTGACCAGAATTTTTTACCAACAATACCTGCTTTTACCGTAATATCCTCAAAGGTCATTTTACCTTTATTCAAATACAGTTTATTGTCTTCAAAATTTGAAGTAACAAAAATATCCGATAAGCCATCATTATTAATATCGCCAATTGCAACGCCACCGCCGTTGTAGAAGTTACGGTAGTTGAATATATTGAAGTCTTTTCTTTCGAGGCTTCTATTTACAAAATCAATTCCAGTAACTGAAGACGGTAATGATTCAAATAAAGTGTCATCGGTCTTTGCACACGAAAACAGCAGCCCCACACACGAGATAGCCAAAAGTATCTTTTTCATCAATTATAGGTTAAAGTATTTTATTCTTTGTGGTTTATCAAAGAGTAATGATATTAATTGCATTATTGTTTGTTTGCAAAACAATAACGGACTGTAAAATTAGTAATAAATAAGCCTTATAGCAAAAAGCAAGTAGTGTTAATCGCTAATTATCAAATAATTACAAAATAAAAAGGCAGAACCGTTAGGAACTGCCTTTTTATAAAATATACTAAATATTAATACCCAGGATTTTGCTTCAACAATGGGTTAGCATCGATACGAGCCTGAGGAATTGGGAACAATTCTCTTGTTTTGTTCAAGTTCTTCATGAATTTTCTTTCAAGGCTGAAAGTACCGAAACGAATCATATCGTTACGTCTCCATCCTTCCCAAGCCATTTCACGACCTCTTTCTGCAAGAATATCTTTATCTGTCAAAGTTGTCATTGGAGCAACTCCAGAACGTACTCTGATTTTGTTGATTTCTGCTAAAGCATCAGCAGTTTTTCCAAGTCTGAAAGAAGCCTCAGCTTTCATCAAAAGGGCATCAGCATAACGGAATACAACGTAGTCATTGCTTTGGTCTCCGTTAGGATTATTTCTTTGGATTTCATACTTCTGTGAGCGAATACCTGCAACCTGAAACTCAGGGTCAGCATCTGTCATTTGGTCTTTAGCGAAATCTGCAATAAACGCCAATGGTTGATTTTTAGCATCTAATAATTTTGCACCTGAAGCAGCAAACTGCTGACCTTCAATCCACATTGCTTTACGTAAATCTGTTTTCTCAAATGAATTGTAAAAATCTGCTAAAGTACAGAATCCGTTCCAAGGTGAGTTGCCCAAACCATAAGTAGTAGCATTAGCATAGTGTAATGTTCTCATGTGGAAGTTCATACCACCTGCTTTGAAACTGTCGTAAGGAATAGTCCAAATATTTTCTCCTGAACCTTGATTCTGAACAATAAAATTAGAAAGGGTTGAAGCAGAAAGTGCATAAGCGTTTTTAGATGCTATTACTTTATTTACTACATCTAAAGCTTTTTGCCACTCAGGCGAACCTTTGTAAACACCAGCATTTAAATACAATTTAGCCAATAACATATTACCGGCATCTTGCGTCATACGGCTATAAGCTTTTCCAGCTGTTAAGCTTGGAATAGATTCGGTCAATTCTTTTTCAATGAAAGCATAAACTTCAGCACGTGTTTTTGTGCCACCATTTGAAGCAGCGTCAGTTACAATCGGCACATTACCAAAAGCATCAATAGCCATAAAGTAGTAGAATGCACGAATAGTACGAAGTTCATCTACAGCAGCTTTGTTTGTGCTTACTACTGGAATCAATTGATTTAACTGTGAAATATTACCAAAGATAAAGCCCCACATACCATTGATTGGTCCGTGTTGTGGAGTCCAAGTGTGGCGAGAATAAGCCAACCAGTCACCATTATCAAACCAGTCACCACCACGAGTCGGAACGATTAACTCATCAGAAGAAGCTTCACTTGGATTGAACCAATCCCAAGTAATTCCTCTTAAACCACCATAAGCAGGTCCTAAAGCCGCCGCTACTTGAGCGTCAGTTTTCAAAAATTGGTCTGCAGGTATTGCATCATACACAGGCTCATCTAAATTTGTACAAGACTGTAATGAAAATGAAGCAAAAGCACCAACAGTCAATGCTGTAAAAATGAATTTTTTCATATTATTATTTATGATTATTTTTAGTTGTTATTTAAACGATTTGTAAACACAAATGGTTTTATTTTTTTAGAAACTTAAACTAACACCAGCAGTGATACCACGAGTCTTGTAGAAAGTCTCACGAACATCAATACCTGGTGCTTGTGAACCAATTGATAATGCTTGACTAATTTCAGGGTCAACACCTGAATATTTAGTAAACAATAATAAGTTGTTTCCAGCGATATAAACACGAGCTCTTTTAACAACACTTTTTCCTACTGGAATAGTGTAACCCAAAGAAGCATTGTTCAAACGAACATAGTTACCCGACTCAACATAGTAGTCCATCGGCAATGTACGCTCATCATTAACAACAGTTGTCAATGCAGATTTAAGTGCATTACTTTCTGCAATACGTCCATCTTGACGACCTAATAGCAAGTTGTTAGTGTTTACAATTTTAGCTCCCAAGTTACTTATCAATTGGAATTGGAAATCAATTTTGCCATATCTGATGTTATTAGTTAAACCACCAACAAACAAAGGAGTTGGGCTACCCAAATATGTTTGGTCATTTCTATCAGGATTTGCCTGATTTACTTTACCATCACCATTCAAATCTTGGAATACATATCTGCCATTTTCAATTTTAGCAACTTTGGCTCCGTAGAATACACCAACTGGCTGACCAGCTTGTAATACAGAGAATGCCACTGCTGATGTGCCTCTGATAAAGCTACCTAAACTTGTTTGTAAAAATACTTGGTCAGGTGCTGCAAAATCGTCATTTTTCAAGCTCAACACTTTGTTTCTATTAAATGAACCAGCGAAAGTAGAACTAAATGAGAATTTGCTATTATCAACCCACTGATATGAAGCCGAGATTTCAACACCTTTATTTTGCATACTACCAACGTTCGCCAAAATTGTAGGGAATACAAAACCTTTCTCTTGTGGAGCATTTACAACGTATAACAAGTCTTTAGTTTTACGTGTGTACCAGTCAATCGAACCAGATAATTTTCCTTTTAGCAATGAGAAGTCTAAACCAGCACCGTAGTTTTCATTAACTTCCCACTTCAAGTTTGGATTTGGGTTTCCTTGGATTGCATAAGCAGGCAAGAAATCATCAGTTCCACCATCATAGTATGTTCCACTTGGACCATAGAATGAACGAGAACGCAATGGAGAAATACCTTCTGAGTTACCAGTTCTACCCCAGCTAACACGTAGTTTTAAGTTATCAATCACAGAGTTTCCTTTCAAGAAAGCCTCTTCATTCAATGCCCAACCTACTGAAACAGAAGGGAAGAAGCCCCACTTGTTATTATCTCCAAACTTTGTAGAACCATCACGACGTAAGTTTACAGTTGCAAAATACTTATTTGCTAAACTATATTGAGCACGTGCAAGAAACGAAACCAATTTATATTCGTTTTTGTAAGAACCAATTAAATTTGGATTAGTTCTGATACCAAGTCCAGAGCCAAGGTTATTTGCTCCTAAATCATCAGATAAGAAATTGTTGTTACCCGCACCAAAACCATCATTGATAACGTCCTGATAAGTATAACCACCTAGTAAATTTAATGTGCTATTAGAACTGATAGCTTTTGTATAACTCAACGTTGTCTCTAATTGTTGGTCATTTGTAGCATTCAAAGATCTATTTCCCGCATTTCCACCTACTGTTGAAAGAAGGTTTCCTGGAGTTGATTTTACAAAAGTGGTATTATTTCTATTTTGTGTACGTAAAGTTCCACTTACATTAAACACTAAGCCTGTTGCAATAGTGTATCCAGCTTGTGCATTAAACAATAAATCTTGTAATTTTTCTTTCTGAGAGTAGTTATTAAGTACAGCTAACGGATTGAAGTTTGCAAACGTACCAGGAATCTGGAAATATGATCCATCTGAATTAAAAACTGGGTCAGTTGGACGCATATTCATTGCAAAACCAATTGCTCTGTTTTGTGCAATATCAGCATTCGATTGAGAAGCAGACATGTTAAATCTCATCAATAACTTACCGTTCATTGCTTTTGAGTCAAGATTCAAACGTGCATTTAAACGGTCTTTTCCTGAGCCAAGTAATGTACCTGTTTGGTCTAAATAACCAACCGAAGCACGGTACGAGAAATTCTCAGAACCACCAGAAATACCAAGATTATGGTTTTGGCTTGTTGCTTTACGAGTGATCACATCTAACCAATCAGTGTTAGCACCACCGTCAGTATAAGTTTGCTTATACTTTGTGGCAGCCTGTCTGTACTCAGCACCATTTAATAAATCAGGTCTTTGAGAAATAGTCTCTTGTCCAACATAAGCACTGTAATCAACGGTTGGAGCACCAGACTTACCTCTTTTAGTTGTAATCAAAATTACACCATTAGCACCTCTTGAACCATAGATTGCAGCAGAAGAAGCATCTCTCAAAACATCCATAGTAAGGATATCTTCAGGAGCTACGTTTTCGATTGGAGCACCAATCACACCATCAATTACATAAAGTGGCTCAGAACCAGCACTTAATGAACCTGTTCCTCTCAAACGAACTGTTGGTCTTGAGTTTGGGTCACCACTACTTTGTGTAATAACTAAACCAGCAACTTTACCTTGAGCAGCAGCCAAAGGATTAGTTACAATTCCAGTATTGAAATCACGGCTACCGAGACTTGTTACAGTACCAGAAATTTCTTTTCTTTTTTGAGTACCATAACCAACAACAACAACTTCTTCAAGAGCTTTTGTGTCGTCAATTAAAGTTACATCTACAGTAGTTTTGTTACCGATAGCTACTTCCTTAGTTTCCATACCTACAAAACTAAAAACAAGTACTCCGCTTTTCGGAACACCTGCCAATTTGTAAGTACCATCTAAGCCTGTTTGCGTACCTTTGGATGTACCTTTAGTTTGTACAGTTACTCCTGGCAATCCACTGCCATCAGCTCCTTTTACCGTACCAGAAACAGTTACTTCTTGTGCCATCACAGTGAAGGTGAGTGATGTTAACAGCATTGCAGCAATAGTGAAAATAGATTTTTTCACACAAGCTGATAGTCGCTCAATGTAGCGACCCACTTGGTAGGACTTCATCATAGGTTGTAATTTAAAGTAATGATTAATAAATGTTTAATGTAACTTAAAAAATAAATCGCTTTTTATTGTTTTGTAACAAATTAATAAAACTATATATGACGAATCCAATCAATCGATATAGAAATTTGTTTAGAATACGTTGAATTATTTTTCTAATTAACTTTCAAAATTACAAAAAGAAATATACAAAGTCCAAAATATTATATTAAAAAATATTATTTCTTAAAATAGTTCAATTTTTAAAAATTGAACAAAAACAATATAGCTTTAGTTTTTTAGTCGTATTTTCACAGCACATTTCTTCACGTCAATTATTGCTTCAAAGTCAACATAAAAATTAATTGCTAATTAATTAAACAATTTTAGTCGAATTTGTATTTTTTAAAAACGACATGTTTATGGATGTTGTTTTTGAGTGATAAACTCAATAAACTAATATCTTTGAAAAATTCAAAAAATTTGATAATCAATGATTAACCAACAATTGCAGCAATTGGCCAAAGATTTGGCTGGAGAACTTCATCTCGATGATGTCATGCGAACACTTTACGCGACCGATGCCTCGGCATATCGTGAAATGCCTTTGGCTGTGGCTATTCCGAAAGACGAGTCCGACATTCAGAAATTGATTGCGTTTGCTCATAAATATAATACCTCCATCATTCCTCGTACTGCTGGTACTTCCTTGGCTGGGCAAGTAGTTGGTAAAGGTATTATTGTTGATGTTTCTCGAACATTTACCAAAATACTTGAACTTAATAAAGAAGAGCATTGGGTAAGGGTGCAACCTGGAGTTGTGCGTGATGAATTGAATTTTTTCTTGAAACAAAATGGTCTATTTTTTGGCCCCGAAACTTCAACTGCCAACCGTGCAATGATGGGTGGAATGGTCGGAAATAATTCTTGTGGCTCAAACTCAATAGTTTACGGAAGTACCCGAAATCACTTAATGGAAGTTAAAGGTTTTTTAAGCGATGGCTCTTTTGTTGAGTTTAAAAATCTAAGCACAGAAGAATTCAAGCAAAAACTAAATGATACCACAACTCTCGAAGGACGTATTTATAATCATATAAATAATATTCTGAGCGAGGAAGACAATCAGAACGAAATCCGTAGGGAATTTCCGAAGATGAGTATCGAGCGTCGTAATACTGGATATGCCATTGATGAACTTTTGGAAACCGAAGTTTTCACTACGCAAGGTAAAAACGAAACTATTAAAACTCCACCTTTGTCTGGGATTGCTTCGGGCGGTGCTTTCAACTTTTGCAAATTGATTGCAGGTTCAGAAGGAACGCTGATGTTTATTACCGAAATAAAACTTCATGTAAATCCATTACCGCCAAAAATACAAGGCTTGGTGTGTGTGCATGTTAATACGGTGGACGAATCGCTTCGAGCAAACCTTATTGCTCTCAAATATAAACCAACTGCCGTAGAATTAATCGACCATTATATTTTAGAGTGTACCAAAGAAAACAAAGAGCAAAGCCAAAATCGTTTCTTTGTACAAGGTGACCCTGGGGCAATCTTGGTAGTAGAACTTTCAAATGATGATATTGATGAAGTAAAATCTCGTGCTACTGAAATGGAAGCAGAAATGCGTGCTGCTGGATTAGGCTATCATTTCCCGATTCTTTTTGGCGAGGATACTAAAAAGATTTGGACACTACGTAAAGCTGGTTTGGGACTTCTTTCTAACCTCCCAGGCGATGAAAAAGCCGTGGCGGTTATTGAGGATACGGCCGTTGATGTAAACGATTTGCCAGTTTTTATTAGAGAGTTTAATGAAATTCTGACCGAAAATAATATGTCGTCGGTGCATTATGCCCACGCTGGCTCGGGCGAGATTCATCTTCGACCAATCATTAATCTAAAAACTGCCGAAGGACACCGCCAGTTTAGATTGATTGCCGAAGAGATTTCGACTTTAGTAAAAAAATATAAAGGTTCGCTTTCGGGCGAGCATGGTGATGGCCGTTTGCGTGGTGAATTTATTCGTCAACAAATTGGCGACAAAAACTACGCTCTAATCAAAGATTTGAAAAAAGTTTGGGACGAACAAAATATTCTCAACCCAAATAAAATTGTCGATACGCCTCCGATGGATAAATTTCTTCGCTACGAGGCTGACCATAAAGTGCCAGAATTTGAAACTGTTTTCAGATTCAATAATCAAAATATTCTCCAACACGCTGAGCAATGCAATGGCTCAGGCGATTGCCGTAAGACTGAACTGAGCGGCGGAACGATGTGTCCGAGTTATATGGCTACTCGAAACGAAAAAGATTCTACGAGGGCAAGAGCTAACATTTTGCGTGAAGTGTTGACAAACTCAGAAAAACTCGACCGTTTTGATAGTAAAGAGGTTAAAGAAGTAATGGATTTATGCCTTTT
>CAMAQF010000016.1 GCA_945860265.1 Emticicia agri
TTGATTATTGAGTTTTCTTCTTGAAATCGTATGTTTAAGACTGAAATAGTTTGATAATTCTAAGCACAAAATCTCTTTCGACGAGCAAAATACGCTGGTTTTTCAATTTTTAAAACGCATATTTTTCGGCGGATAGGACAGCAGTTTGGCAATCCTTTATTAATTTTTTCCTCCCCGTTGCGAACACCTTGTTCACCATATTCCATAAAAAATGCCCACTGCAAAATAGTGGGCATTTTTTGTGAACACCAATAAATTCTTAATTGGTCGTTCTGTAAAGCGTACCATTTTCAACTACATAAAGTCTTCCTCCCATTGCGGCAATCATATTCACATCTTTGAGCAGGCCTTTATCTCCAACTTGCATATAATTGCCGTTCTTATCATTTTTAAACAAGGTTCCGTCTTGCTCCACACTCCATAAAAACCCACCCTCAGCCACTATCGCAATGGTTTCTTCAAAATCACCTTCTTTACCTATCTGCTCCCATCGCATAGCTTTGATGCTGGTTCGGTGTAATGTACCATTTTCGATCGTCCATAAATAGCTATCCATTGCTTGGAGCATACTTACATCCTTAAACTCACCTTTATTGCCGATTGGCCTCCACGAGCCATCTTTCGAGGTTTCATAAAGCGTACCATCAGTTTCAATAGTATATAGCTTACCGTTCATTGCCGCTGCGGCTGCTGTATTTTTCCATTCGCCTGATTTTCCAATCTGAACCCAGGCCAACGTGCGTGCGTCATTTCGGTATAAAGTTCCACTTTCAATCGTCCAAATCTCGCCATCAAGTGCTACGCCAAAATCAACATTAGCAAAACTGCCAGCTTCTCCGATTTGCTCATATCTGCCAGATTTATCGGTTCTATAAAGCGTCCCATTATGCTCAAGACTGTACAAATAACCATTCATTGAAACTATCCCTGCTGTATTTTTCCAGTCCCCTTCACCCCCAACTTGTTCCCAACCTTGAGCAAAAAGTTGAAGATTCAACAATAAGCAAAAAACAAACGTAAACATAGAAATACTCTTCTTCATGACGCTATAATTGATTATATAATGCCTACTCTAGACGTTTTCGGCAAACCGCCCCTACTCACTTTACAAGGCTTTTCGGGTTTCTCCTTTTACATTTAATATCAAAATTAAATAAAATATTTTTGATTTTTCAAACTTTTTATTGGTTTACCGCAATCTGCCTCATTTCAAACCTTCCCAACAAATCTTTGCCAAATCACCGATTATCTTTTCGGCAGTTGCTTCTTTGTCAAAACCTTCTACAAAGATAGAAATCACAAAAGGTTGAGCAGTGAACACAACAGCAGCATCACCTCTAACATAAGTGAGCGTACCAGTTTTATGAGCAATTACCAAATCTTTCGGGATCTGACTCGGAATCGTCGTGGTATCTTCACAATTTTTTAACATACCAATCATTTCGTCACAAAGTATTGGATTTGCTACCTTATTATTATAAACCATTCGTAGTAAAGCATTGATTTCCAGCACATTGATATAATTTTCTCGACCTTGCTTTACAGCATCAGTATCCATCATCACTCTATTCAGTCGAGTGATTTTTGTTCCCCACTTCATTAAGTTTTGGTTAATCTTTTCCATTCCAATTTCTCGAATCAGAATATTTGTTGCAGTATTATCGCTCGTACGAATCATTTCTTGGGCAAGCTCTCTGATTGTCAGTTTTTCACCTTCCGAAGAATTCATCAAAACTCCCGAACCGCCCGCCTTTTCGGCATTCGTCAAGAGATGGACTTTCAAAAGACTAATTTCATTGGCTTGTACTTTTTCCATCAATGACATCAGAATCGGTACTTTAATAACACTTGCCGATGGCACTTTCACATCCGTTCGATGTTCAAAAAACAGCTTCCCATACATATTTTCCACCGCCATCGTTACCTTTATGTCTGATGGAAGTTTGGATAAGTAATTGGATACTGTGCTATTATCAAACTTTTTTTCAATACTTTGAGCCGTTGCAGTATTCAGTAAAACACTCATTATTAAAAGCTTTATTAAATTTTTCATTTTTTTCTGAATTTTTAATATTTACAATATTTACACAAATTTTTATTTTTTTTGTTTGTATTATATATACCATCTATACAAAATATTCAATGCTTTCACATAATATGATAATTATTGATACTTTAATTAAAACAGGATATTTCATATATACAAAACCAACCATCTATACAATTTGTATAAATTTAACATTATATTCAGATTTTACAGTTTATTTAGTACGTTCAATAGAAAACAGTACTAAGTCGTGTAATGATTGACGGAAAGCAGAGTCGGGAAATGTAAAGAGGATATCGTTGGCTTCTTTTACGAAGCGTTTCATAACTTCGGTGGTATATTGAATTCCACCTGATTTTTTCACAAAGTCAATCACTTCAGTCACTTTTTTAGGGTTTTCGGAGTGATTTTTTATTAGGCTAATAATATAACGTTTTTCAGACCAAGACGCATGATTGAGGGCATAAATCAGTGGCAAAGTCATTTTCTTTTCTTTGATATCAATGCCTGTTGGTTTGCCAATTTCAGCATCACCATAATCAAAAAGGTCATCTTTTATCTGAAACGACATACCAATTTTTTCGCCTAAAAGCTTTGCTTTGGCTACAACTTCGGCACTTGCACCGACCGAAGCCGCCCCAACAGCACAACATGAAGCAATTAGCGAAGCTGTTTTTTGACGAATCACTTCATAATAAACGTCTTCAGTAATATCAAGTTTACGAGCTTTTTCTATCTGCAAAAGTTCACCTTCACTCAATTCTTTGACAGCTGTTGAAACGATTTTTAGTAAATCAAAATCTCCATTATCAACGCTTAAAAGTAAGCCACGAGAAAGTAAATAATCACCTACTAAAACTGCAATTTTGTTTTTCCAAAGTGCCTTAATTGAGAAAAATCCACGGCGATAGTTTGAATCATCAACCACATCATCATGCACGAGCGTAGCAGTATGCAAAAGTTCGATGAGGGCAGCTCCACGATAAGTAGCTTCAGTGATTTGGCCGATTGTTCCAGCGGTCAGAAATACAAACATCGGTCGAATTTGCTTACCTTTCCGATGAATAATATATTTCATAATTTGATCGAGTAACATCACGTCGGTCTTCATCGACTGACGAAATTTTTTCTCGAAAATTTCCAAATCTTGTTCGATTGGAGCTTGTATTTGGTTAATATCTAACAATATGAAGAGGCGAGCAAAATGTTTTTTTGCCCTGCGTTTGCAATTTTACGATTGATTTCTGACTTATTGAGCAGATTGAAGAAAAATAAATTATTTTTAATGTTTTTATTCAAATTTTTCTTGATTTATACCAATTTTTAAATCTAAATATTGACATTTTTGAGTAAAATCACTCATTTAAAATATAAATGTACTGTTAGAGAGTAAGGTTTGTTTTATAAGAATCGTATTTGCTAAACTTTTTTTCAAAATTCATTATTTTAGTCGTATTATTGAAGTGCTAAAAAAAATATTTGTTTATGAAGGCATTAGTTTTAGGTGGTGGATCACTCAAAGGAGCTTGGCAAGTAGGCGTTATTCATGCAATTTTGGATACAGGTTTCAAACCAGAAATGATTTACGGTATTTCGGCGGGAGCTTTAAATGGCTCATTTATGGTCAACGAGGCGGGTAAACAACATCTAGAAAAAGGTAAAATCAACTGGGATTTGGTCAACAAGAAACTACTTCAATTTTGGCTCGAAAATATCACGCAGCCTTCCGATATTGGCGTACTAAAATCAAAGTTTTCGTTAGGAATTGATACAATTTTAAGCCGTTTTGATGGCTTGATTGATACTGACCCATTACACGAAAAACTTAAAAAATACTTGGATGTAACCACCATGCGGAAAAGTCCAATAAAGCTGAAAGTTGGGGCTGTAAACATCAATACTGGTGAAATGCACTATACTGATCCACTCGAACAGCATTTTTTAGATTATTTGAGAGCAAGTAGTTCGCTGCCTTTTATTATGCCAGCAATTCAAATTGGTGGCGACCATCGACAAGCGTATATGGATGGTGGTTTGCGTGAAGTTGTGCCGCTAAGAAAAGCTATTGAAGATGGAGCTACCGAGATTTATTGCGTGGCTACTCACCCAAAAAATAAATCTTTAGAACATTTTAATTATCGTAGTTTTTTTAGCTTGATTGAACGTATAAAAGATATTACGGTTAATCAGTTTGAAAATAGCGACATTGAATGGGCCGAAAATTATGCTGAAAACTATGGAAGCATCGGACCATTCAGCCTTACAAAAAAAATCAAACTAACAGTTATTCGCCCAAAAGAACCTCTTCATATCGAATTAACTGATTTTACGACCAAAGACATAAAAGAAATAATCAAAAAAGGCTACGAATATGGGCACGAGGCTTTATTTTCTTAGGTTTAGACACGAGATTTGAGATATGGGATACGAGAAAAATTATTTCTTTAATATGCTATACAATAATCTTCATATCGAATCCCGTATGATTCTTGATAACAAATGAGGCACATCTCAAAGATGTGCCTCATATTATCTCCAAACTAAGATAAGCAATTCCTTATGCCAAAGTCATTTTTTCTTTTTCTTCTTTAATTTCAAACCAAACAAAATAGGTTGTAATAACTGTGGAAGCTACAAAATAAGCCATCAAAACGGCAGTTGACCACGAGTATTGCGAGCTACTGCCAAACCAATCACCCATTTGATATATTAAGGCAAAACCAATGATATTTTTGATAATTTCCCAAATAATTGCGTAGGGATTTCTATCCATTAATTCGGTGTATGCAAATACCGTTAGGTAGATAAATCCTCCGTAAACAAACATATTTGGAATGCCTAATTTGGCGATGTTTCCATAGAAATAAAACAACATTCCGAAAGTAAAGATAAACTGAAACCATATCCAAATGAGCATCGGTTTAGATATTATGGGAGCATATTTCTCGAAATTATACGGATTTTCTATTTTTTTATCAGGAAAACGAGCCTCTACATCGGCTGGTCTCCAGCCAGTTGGCATAAACCAAATTCTAAATTTATCTTTCAAACTATTCGTATGATAAGCATCTTTTATCAAAAACCACAAATGCTGAAAATTAATCTTTATGGGGTTCCAAGTGCTTGCGGGGCGTGTGATGCCATAAACTGGCGGAACGTTGGGTAATTCTTCTTGAAAGGTACCAAAAATTTTATCCCAAATTATAAATATCTGTCCGTGGTTTTTATCCAAATATTCTGGATTAATGGCATGATGCACTCGGTGGTGTGAGGGCGTAACGATGATTTTTTCAAGTATTCCCATCTTGCCAATGTAAACCGTATGGTACCAAAATTGTGCAAAAAGATGCAGCGGGGCAACTATGGCAATAACTTTAGCATCTACACCCAATAACGCGGCAGGTAGCAAAAATATCGTAAATAAACTCACAAACGAAGAAATACTTTGTCGTAAAGCACAGGCCAAATTAAACTCTTCACTACTGTGGTGGATAGCATGTTTATTCCAGAAAAAATTGATTGAATGAGCCATACGATGCACCAAATAGCCAGTCAAATCGAGAGAAACGAAAGCTATGATATACACCCAAATCGATGACTCAATTTTGTAGAAAGTCCAATGATTTACCATCCATTCGTAAGAAAGAATCGAAACACTTAAGCCCAAAACATCTTTCACCGAATTGGTATAACCTGAAGTTAAGCTCGAAATCATGTCCATTCCCTTGAATGAATCTTTTCGGGTAAAGTAGCCATAGGCCTTTTCGATAAGCACTAACAATAAAAATAGCGGACTAGCAATTGTAAGAATTTTACCGTAGGTTTCCATTTTTCAGTTATTAAGTATCAATAAACAATTATTTTTAGCTGTTATCGCAGTTCTTTTGTGTCAACAAAAATACTGACTATCCTTCATATTATTATGCAAGCATAATAATATTTTTGTACAAATTTAGGAAAAAGTATTTTGATTTTTTTAAAAGATATAAATTTAGATAAAAAACTTCCGAGATTCTGATAAGATTTTTTCGTTGGTCGCGGTCATTTCAAAAGAGATAGTGCATACGACAATTGAGATTATAGTCTATTACATCGCTGACGAGCTTCTTACTACATATTCAAAACTATCAATCTGAAAATCAAAATTTATTTTGGGCAGATTATTTTTATCCTAAAAAACTTTTGTCTGTTTTAACGGAAAAATATCGAAAATTAAATGATTTATAGTAACATTAAGCCGAAATTGTGGCTAAAAGTAACCGCAAATACCTACATATTCATATTTTTTGAGCGTTAATAATTGACGTTTTACTTTAAGAGTATCGGTACCATCAATGAACCTTATTACTGACCAAAACTATCTTAAAAAACAGAAAATGAGAATAAGAAAATGGGGAGGAATCTTGCAAGTTTGAATGCAAGATTACTATTCATATTGGTGTTAAAATCTTTTGAATAGCAAATTTAGACTTTTTAGAGAATTTTAAAAACAAAAAACGACAACGATTTATCTATAATTTCTATCGTTGTCGTTTATTTTAATGATATTTCAGTCTGAAATTAAAATAACCATCGGAAAAATACGAATAATGAAGCTGATAATATAATAGCAACTGGTAAGGTTAATACCCATGCTAAAAGTATATTTTTGATTGTTCCGGCTTGAAGGTTTTTGATACCTTTACTGGCTACCATCGTACCCGCAATACCCGAAGATAATGCATGTGTGGTACTAACTGGAAGTTTAAACCAAGAAGCCAAACCTATTGTGGTAGCGGCCACAAGTTCTGCCGAAGCACCTTGGGCATAAGTAAGATGAGATTTACCGATTTTTTCTCCAACTGTCACCACAATACGTTTCCAACCAATCATTGTTCCGAGACCGAGTGATAGAGAAATCATCAAAATAACCCACATTGGAGCGTGGTCAGTGAAACGACGAATACCTTTCTCTTCTTTGGCGGCAAGATTTGCCAAGATTGTTTTGCTATTTTCGCTCAAAACGATTTCTTCATTTTCTACCAATTTTTTTGTATTACTGCTGATAGTCAATAGTGCTTTGCGTACTTCTAAAGCATTGGCCTTTTCAACCTTTCCACTATCTGAGATACTATTCAAAAAGCCAATATTTGTAATGACTTTGGCAATTTTTTCTTTTTCGGCAGTTGATGCGTTAGTAGTATCAATTAAGGAAATTTGTTGAGAAATTATGGCGAGCTCAGGTTTTATAGTCTTAAAATCAATGCTTTTGTTGATTGCAAAGTAAGTTGGCAAAACTCCAATAAGAATCAACATTACAAGACCAATACCTTTTTGACCATCGTTACGGCCGTGAAAAAAACTCACAAGAGTACAGGTTGTGATCAAGATGGCACGAATCCAAACTGGTGGAACCTCGTCTTTCTTTGGCTCGTCGAATACCTGTTTTCTAATATCTTTACTCAATAATCTGCGAAGAGCAAACATCAAGAATACTGCCAATGCAAAACCAACCATGGGAGAGAGTAATAAAGCAGAAAAAATCTCTTTAGCCTTATCCCAATTTACCGCTGCAATTCCTGTCTTATTTTCAGGGAGTAAAGCATAGCCCAAACCAACGCCTAAAATAGCACCAATCAAAGTATGAGAGCTTGATGCAGGAATACCAAAATACCATGTACCGAAATTCCAGATAATAGCACTAAATAACAATGCAAGTACCATTGCGATGCTATGATAAACATTTTGGTCGATAAGTAGTTCTACTGGAAGAAGGTTTACGATACTCATTCCGACCCCTACTCCACCTGTAACAACTCCAATAAAGTTGACAATACCCGACCACACAACTGCTTGAGTTGGTTTGAGAGAGTTGGTATAAATTACGGTTGCAACAGCGTTTGCTGTATCGTGAAAGCCGTTAATAAATTCAAATGCACAAGCAGCCAAAAGGCAGAATGACAATAAGAGGAAAATGTCGGTTTCTAAGCCAAACATAGTTTCGGGGGTTTAGATTAGTTTAAATTTGATAATGGTTGCCTTATTAATATACGTACAAAAGTCAGTATTTTTGATTAGTACGAGAAAAATCTAATGTTATGAAATTATTAACACTTATTCAATAACTAAGTTATTTGTATAATTACAACTAAAATTTATATTAAAAAATGACAAAACAAACAATTATTTCATTAATTGCTGCCATGAGCAAAAATCGAGTGATTGGCTTAAACAACGCTTTACCATGGAGTCCAATTCCTGCTGATTGGGATAATTTAAAGGAAGTTACGAAAAATAGGAAGATGATAATGGGTCGAAAAAGCTATGACAATCCTCATAGAATTTGGTCAGAAGTAGGTAATTACGTAATTACTCGACAAACTGATTACATAGTAGATGAAGGTTTTGAAGTAGTAAGTAGTTTGGAAGAAGCCTTTGAAAAGTGTAAATCTGATGATGAAGTCTTTGTTTTGGGTGGAGAAGAAATTTTCAGATTATCGATTCCAGTTGCAGATAAGATTTATCTCACGCTTGTTCACGAAACTATAGAAGGGGATGCTTTTTTTCCAGCATTTAACGAATACGAATTTAATTTAACTGAACGAAAAGAGTTTTTGACAGGACAAAATACACCTTATGATATTTCGATTTTGACTTATGAGCGAAAGAATTCATCCTCCTAATCTTTAAACTAATGATTTAATACTTAGTTATTTTGTATATTTTTAAGCAAAATTGATTGAAACCTATATGAAATCCCTAAGACTATTATTTTTTAGCAGTTTTTTGCTACTAATTTCCTGTAATCAAAGTAAATACAACATCATCATCAAAAACGGGCTTATATTTGATGGCAATGGCACAAGTCCAATTTTAGCCGACATTGCCTTAAAAAATGATACGATTGCTTTTATTGGCAACCTAAGTTTTTACTCCGATGCCAAAGAAGTAATTGATGCCAAAGGCATGGCGGTTGCCCCAGGTTTTGTAAATATGTTGAGCTGGAGTACAGAAAGTTTGATAGAAGATGGTCGTTCGATGGGTGAAATAATGCAAGGTGTAACACTCGAAGTGATGGGCGAAGGGAATTCGATGGGGCCTATAAGAGAGGAAATGAAGGCAGATGCTACAAAATCTCAAGGCAATATTAAATACGACATTCCGTGGAAAACACTGGGCGAATATCTTTCATATTTAGAAAAACGAGGGGTTTCGACCAATGTGGCTTCGTTTGTTGGGGCTTCGACAGTTAGAGCAATGGAACTAGGCTACGCTAAGCGTCCGCCAAAGCCAGACGAACTCGCACGTATGAAAAAGCACGTAAAACTGGCTATGGAAGAAGGTGCAATGGGTGTGGCTTCGGCGTTGATTTATACGCCTGGCACTTACGCCAACACACACGAACTCATTGAATTATCGAAAGTAGCTTCCGAATATGGTGGTACCTATATTTCACATTTAAGAAGTGAAGGAAATCGCCTCGAAGAAGCTGTTAATGAGTTAATTACGATTGCCAAAGAAGCCAATATTCACGCCGAAATTTATCATTTGAAGGCAGCAGGTAAAGACAATTGGTATAAAATAAATAAAGTAATAACCAAGATAGATAGTGCCATAAAAGTAGGCATTAATATTACAGCAGATATGTACAACTATATTGCTGGAGCAACTGGACTTGATGCTGCCATGCCACCGTGGGTCCAAGAAGGGGGCTTCGATCAATGGAGAAGAAGGCTAAAATCTTGCACAATCAGAGAGCAAGTCGGGCGTGAAATGAATTCAGCCCAAAATGACTGGGAAAATTTATGTTTAGCTGCGGGGGCAGATAAAACACTTCTGATTGGTTTTAAACAAGATTCGCTCAGAAAGTATATTGGCAAGACATTGGCAGAAGTTGCAGAAATCAAGAAAAAAACTTGGTATGAAACCGCAATGGATCTTGTAGTTTCGGATGGCTCGCGAGTTGATGTAGTTTATTTATTGATGAGCGAAGAAAATGTAAAAAAACAAATTCAATTACCTTATATGAGTTTTTGCTCTGATGCAGCCTCGATGAACCCTTCGGGAGTCTTTTTGAAAGCAAGCAATCATCCAAGAGCTTATGGAAACTTTGCACGACTTTTGGGTAAATACGTTCGTGAAGAAAAAGTAATTACGTTACAAGAGGCAATTAGAAAACTCACATCGTTGCCTTGTGATAACCTCAAGATACAGAAACGTGGCCGTTTGGCAGTTGGTAATTTTGCCGATATTGTGATTTTTGACCCTAATAAAATTCAAGATAAAGCAACTTTCGAGAAACCACATCAGCTTTCAGAAGGAATGCTTCATGTGTTTGTCAATGGAAAGCAAGTTGTGAAAAACGGCCAACATACTGGCGTAAAATCAGGTAAATTTGTAAAAGGACCAGGCTGGAAAATTGAATAAAAAAATAGTTTTTGTACAAAAAAAGATGAACCTGCAAGCAGATTCATCTTTTTTTTGTGATTTTGATATTATTTACCACCAAATAGATTACTCCAAAAACCTTTAGCTTTTTGAGTAACTTCGGCCATTGTTTCACTTGCTTCATTGGCTAATTCTTGGGCTTTTGCTTTGGCTGCATCTACTGCTTCGGACGCATCGGTTTTTAAGTCTTCGAATTTTTCGGCTGCTTCTGCTTTCATAGCATCAACATTTTCACTTTTCATAAATTCCGTTGCTTTTGCTTTCAAGTTATCAACCGTAGCTGAGGCTTCTGCTGCAAATTCTTGTGCTTTTGCTTTTGCGGCTTCTACTGCTTCTGTTGCCTCTTCTTTCAAATCAGCAATTTTTTCAGTCGCTTGTGCTTTTACTTCATTAATTTTCTCTTCACTAATTAGCTCCGATGCTTTTGCTTTCAAATCATCAATTGCCTCGGTAGCCTCAGCTTTCAAATCTGTTAATTTATCAGTAACTGCATGTACTGCTTGTTCAGCTATTTCGGTTGCTTTATCGGTTACACTTTTTTCGTTCTCTGCCATAATAATTTTAAGATTAAAGATAAGACTTTTTAGTATTTATGCAAAAATACAATTTTTGTTCATACAAATAAAATCTAAACAAACTAAATTTAAGCTTTTGCAGTGTTTTTTTATTGTTAATCTTCTTAAAATACGATGATTTTTATTTTTTTTAGACTTAGACAACTTTTACAGGTACTTTTTCGTAGTAATATAATAGAACAATTTGGCACTCATGATAAAAAAAAGAGACTTACTTTTGGTATTCTTAGTTGTTTTAAGTCAAACGACTTTTGCCCAGCGAACATTTACAATCAGTGGCTACGTGCGTGAAAAAGGTAGTCAAGAGCAACTCAACGGTGTAAACGTTTATGTGCCGAATAGCACTTTAGGAACTAGCAGCAATAACTACGGTTTTTATTCGATAACACTACCTGCCGACGAAGCCACTACTTTGGTCTTTTCATTTGTAGGTTATGAACGTATCGATAAAATATTCGTTCTTAATAAAAATTTGGAAATGAATATTGAGTTGGTGTCGGCCAATCAACTCAGTGAAGTTGTGGTATCATCAAAACGCCAAGCAGAACGAGTGAGTGAATCGGTTGAGATGAGTAAGATTGATATTCCAATAAATCAAATAAAGAAAATTCCTGCTTTTATGGGCGAAAAAGATGTCTTGAAGGTGCTTCAACTCATGCCAGGCGTACAAAAAGGCTCGGAGGGACAATCAGGAATTTATGTGCGTGGTGGAGGCCCTGACCAAAATCTAATAATTTTAGATGATGCAGTAGTTTATAACGCCAGTCATCTTTTTGGGTTTTTCTCTGTTTTTAATGGTGATGCCCTCAAAAGTGTTGAACTCACCAAAGGCGGTTTTCCTGCTCGATTTGGTGGACGACTTTCATCAGTTATTGAAATGAACATGAAAGAAGGAAACAAAGAAAAACTGCACGGAGAAGGCGGAATCGGACTAATTTCTTCAAGATTAACTCTCGAAGGACCGATTAAATCAAAAAAACAAAAGACTACTAAATCATCATTTATTGTTTCAGCTCGACGAACTTATCTTGATATTGTGGCGGCTCCGTTCATTAAAGTCTCGCAAAAAGACGATATCGAAAAAACTACTGGCGGTTATTATTTTTATGATTTGAACGCTAAAATAAATTATGATTTCGGACAAAAAGATAAGCTGTATTTGAGTGGCTATTTTGGCAAAGATAAATTTAGTACCAATACAGTCAGTCCCGAAAGCACTTCATCAAACGGACTGAATTGGGGCAACGAAACTGCCACTTTGCGTTGGAATCACCTATTTTCTCAGAAACTTTTTGGTAACTTATCGCTCATTTATAGTCGTTATCGATTCAATATAAATTCGGTAGTTAATTCTCTTGACCTTAATAACAATACAAATTCGACATATAATTTAGATTATAAATCGGGTATCAGAGACTATGCCATCAAATATGATTTCGATTTTTTTCCAGCCCCAAAACACGCCCTAAAATTTGGTATGCAGTCAACTTTTCATCGGTTTACCCCGAGTGCAGTTGTGCTACAAGACTCAGATGTTAATCGTTTTGAAAACAGAATTGACAATATCGACGTCGTAGAATCGGGTATTTATGCCGAAGACGTTTGGCAAGCAAGCAGTCGACTAAAAATGAATGCAGGCCTCCGACTCAGCAATTATCAAGTTTCGGGAGTAAGTTATATACGTCCAGAACCTCGTTTGGCGGCGGCTTACAAACTGAGCAACGATTTGGCTTTCAAGGCGTCCTACGCTTTGATGAACCAATATGTCCATTTACTTACCAATACGGGCATTGGTTTACCAACAGACCTTTGGGTGCCAACCACCGAGAATGTTGCTCCACAACAATCGCAACAAGTGGCGGCAGGTTTTGCCAAAGATTTTGATAAAAAAGGCTTAACGCTGACCATCGAAGGCTATTATAAAAAAATGAATAACCTCATTAATTATAAAGAAGGTGCGAGTTTTTTGCTTTTGAATGACCCAACTTCAAACAACCGAGTACGTTGGGAAGATAACGTAACGGTTGGTGGTGGATACTCTTACGGAGCGGAGTTTTTATTGCAGAAAAAAGTCGGAAAGTTTTCGGGCTGGGCGGGCTACACGCTTTCGTGGACTAAATGGCAATTTGACGAACTAAATTTTGGCAAAGAGTTTTTTCCTCGATACGACCGCCGAAACGATATTTCATTAGTAGGAATTTATGATATAAAACCGAATATTACGATTTCTGCCGTTTGGGTTTTCGGTACGGGAAACGCTCTTACTTTACCGCTTTCGAGGTATAACGGTTATAGCAATTTCAATACGCGTTTCGGGGCAAATAATGCTGTCAATAACACTTCAACGCCAGTGAGTCCACTTTTTGCGGGAAGAGCCGTGCAGGAGTATGGCGAGAAAAACACCTTCCGTGCCGAGCCATATCATCGACTTGATTTAGGCGTTCAGTTCAGCAAAAAGAAACGCTATCACGAACGCACTTGGGAAATTAGCATTTATAATGCCTACAATCGAAAAAATCCGTTTTTCTATCAACTTAACACGAAAACTGATGCTAATAACCAAATTATCAATATCTTACAACGATATTCAATCTTTCCGATTATTCCATCGTTTAGTTATAATTTTAAGTTTTAAGCCACAACCAGCCCCATCCCTAGCCCATATAGGGGAGTTAATAAATTTTTGTAAATATGAAAAAAATATTTTTATATAGTTCCATTATAATTAGTCAATTATACCTGTTTTCTTGTGAAAGTTTAGTAGAAGAAATAGACCCTTCTTTTTTGCCCGAAACTGATTCTAAACTTGTGGTAGCTTGCTTCATTTCTCCTCAGGATACTGTTTTGGCAGCCAAAGTCACCGAAACAAAATTGCTCATCGGCAGCACCGGTGATATAAAAGACGACATTTTGAATGCATCCGTAAGTTTATCTGATGGAAGTAAAACAATTCAGTTGATTTATAATGTGAAGTTGGGGTATTACCGTGCTTTGCCTGCGGCTTTACCGATTTTGGTAGGGAAAACTTATACCGTTTCTGTAAGCACTCCTGATGGTAGAAAAGTAGATGCAACAACTACAATTCCGAAGTCAATAGACATTAAAGAAGTAAAAATAGATTCAACAAAGGTGAATGATTTTCAGCAAGGAAACTCAGTGACAAACACAGAATATGATGTAAAAGTGATTTGGCAAGATAAAGCGGCCGAAACAAATTATTATCGAGCTCTTGGTGAATTTATTGTTATTTATGGAATTCCTGACCCAAAGAATGTGAAAAATATCATTTATACACCAATTTCTACAATCGTTGATTTACGTACTATTGATGACAAGAATATGGATGGTCAGCTACTTTCATTGAATAGGAACTATTTAGCAACTAATATTGGAGCAAATAATCAAGGTCAACAAATAGACAGAAGTAAAAGCCTAAATAAAATAAAAGTTGGCTTATTTCAGACCGATATTCATTATTACAATTATCATACATCGCTCCGCCGTCAACGAGAAAACAATAATCCATTTGCTGAGCCTGTACTACTTTACACCAATATCAAAGGAGGCTTTGGCTGTTTTGGTTCTTATAATGCTACTTGGCAGGAGTTTAAATCGAAATAAAAAGAGCTGCCAAAATAGTCTTGTCGCTTATTTACTGTTGAATGTTTGCAGTACATAAAATTATTAAAAAAGCATTTATCATTAAGCATAGAACATTAATAATTACATTAAAACTGCTTTAAATAGCTAATTTTTGCAATTATATGGTTTTCTTTTTCGTAACGAATATCACTTGGCTCGCTTACATTATTAAATCCTCGATTATTGAAAACCACATAGACATAAGACAATGGTTGATACTCCCATGATAAACGAATATTATAGTTTTTAGAGTAGTTCTCCGAATTTTGCTGATAAAATCCAATCAATTGTACTCTTGGATTTAAGGCAAATCGACCTTCGATTGAGTATAAATCAACATTTACTTTGTCTATACCCGTACCAACACTTTTGAAACCATTGCGATTATAACGTCCAACGACCGAAATATGCGGAATTGGTGCGAATTGTAATTTTATATCAGTTGAACTGAGTTTTCCGTCGAAATACGTTCCCCAACTGTGGTCAACTATTACATTTACGATTTTTGAAGGGTCGGAACTTGTAAAAATTTGGTGGCGAACATAATTATAATCTCCCATAGGAATTGACACTCCAAGTGGCTCGAAAGGCTCAGTTAAACGTTGAAAAGTTGGATTAACCAAATACCCAAAAAAGCCGCCATTCTGAAAGTTAAACCAAATAGGATTGATATTAATTTGGCGTTCAATCAACTGCCCTGTTGAGGCTTGGTGATAAAACTCCGTCATAATTCCAGGCTCAAATGCTCTTACGTATTTTTTCGGAAGCCATTTTCCACGACTATAGATAAAAACCCCTGGCGTAGTGCCAATCACATCGGTACGAGAAACAAAACCCATTTCTGGATTGAAATTCTTCGTAACAACCGACTGCGTCCACCATACTTTAAATTGATTATTAGTGAAAAAATACTGAGCCATACCCGAAAATCCCTGCTGACCAGTATTCGTTGTTTTTGAATAAGAGGCCATTGTATTGACCGAATGCGACTGATTTAAACGAAAAAACCCATCAACTGTTCCTACGATATTTGAACCATCCAGGCGATTTTTAACGGTTAAAAGACCACCTATGCGACTTTGTTCACCGAAGTTTTCGGAAAAACGTCCTACAAAAAAGTTTGTAGCGGGTGTATTTCCTACTCCACGCTGACGCATTGCAATTAGACCAAAATTTCTCTTCAATGAACGATATACAAAACGCCCACCTGCATCAATCGGAATAGGCCGATTATTATCATCTAAGCCAATTCTTCTACTAAAAAATGGTTGTACACGCATTGTTCCGCCCGAAAAGTCTTGATTTGGCCCTACTCCTACGCCAAAAAGTGAAGCATTTTCAAGAAAAAACTGACGTCGTTCAGGAAAAAACACCGAAAACCGAGTAACATTATTTACTTGTCGGTCGGCATCGGCTTGGGCAAAATCAGTGTTTGTAGTAAGGTCTAAAACAGCATTTGAGTTGATTGCCCATTTAAGCTCTCCACCTAATTTAAAATTTGTTTCGGTAGGTTTCGGCACTTTTTGACCACTAAATTGGTCATAAGAAGTCAAAAAATAAGGTTGAATTCGAACATTGGGCGATGGCGAAGGAGGTTGAAGGTTTTTCAATTCACCCGCATAAGTCATACGTAAACTAGAAAAAATACGAGGATACGGCGAAAATGCCGTCTGTTCATTGCTCATTCGGCGACTACGAAAAACATTGAATCCCCACGTATGTAAGCTATCAGTTGTTTTTGGATAACGCAGTGTTTGCCACGGAATTGCCATTTCTGCTACCCAACCAGAATCGGTTCGAGAAGTACGTACACGCCAAAGCCCATCCCAATCCACATCATAGTAAAGATCATCGAGCGAAAGTAAATCTCGCTGTACGCCATAAGGATTTGTTACTAAAACCATCGCATTGCGTTTATCATTAAAGCCCATCGAACGATAATGCCACCATATCATGCTGACGAAAGCTAAAATCACGCTTAAAATCAGTAGCACGAATGGCTTTTTTGCCCAAAGAATCTTTAGCAAAAATGCCAAAATACAAATATTGTTTATTGTAAAGCACCTTGACTTCGGTATCTTGCGTAGGTTTTTTACCTTGAAATGGTTCGATTTGAGTAAACCCTGAGGTTGGTTTTACTTTTCGCCATTCGGCATCATTCATAATCCCATCAATGCGAAGAGAAGACCTAATCTGTAAGGCTTCAATTTTTTTCTTGATTGAATCTGGTTCAAAAATATTAGCATCTTGAGCAAAGGTTACGGAAGTGCTGGCTATTAAAGAAAAGAGGAGTAATTTTTTTATCATTTGTGGTGAGCTTTTTCAATACAAAACTAATTAAAAAATTTAATCTGAATTTTATTGTTGTAGCAAATGTTTCTCATTAAGCAATTTTATAATTTTGCATACAGTTTGAAGATTTAAAATCTAGTCATCGCCCAGGCGAACCCGTCGTAAATCGTAATTCATTTAATCGTTAATTAATACAAATGTTAGTCAATATTTTCAAATCAAAAATCCACCGAGTGAAGGTAACTCAAGCCGAACTCAATTACGTAGGAAGTATCACAATCGACGAAGATTTGCTTGATGCAGCAGGAATTGTAGAAAATGAGCGAGTGCAAGTAGTAAACAATAATAACGGTGAGCGTTTGGAAACTTACGCTATCAAAGGTAAACGTGGCTCTGGTATTATCTGCCTCAATGGAGCAGCGGCTCGTAAAGCCGAAGTGGGCGACATCGTGATTATTATTTCATACGGCTGGATGACCCAAGAAGAAGTAAAAGTCCACAAACCTATGATTGTTTTTCCAGACGAGAATAACCAAGTAGTGAAGTAATTTGTGGAGCGATTCTACAGAATCGCAGTAGTAAAACAAAACCTCTTTTTAATGAAAAAAACTCTTCAGTACCTTATTTCTCTAACAGTTGCCGTTGTTTTAGTATGGTTTACCTTTAAAGACATCGACCTAAACACGCTTTGGGGAAAAATAAAACAAGCCGATTATCGTTGGGTTGCACTCTCAGCCGTGATGGCTTTAGTGGCACATTGGAGTCGGGCGTATCGTTGGGTTTTGATGCTTGAACCGATGGGCTATAAACCCTCGGTTTTTCGTACAACATTGGCGGTTTTGGTTGGTTACGGAGCTAATTTAATTTTTCCAAGAGCAGGTGAAGTCGCTCGTTGCGGAACACTCAATAAATTAGAAAATATTCCATTTGAAAAATCATTTGGGGCGGTAATCGCCGAACGTTTAATTGATGTTATAGTGCTTTTATTGTTAATTTTCTTGAATTTTATTCTCGAATTCGACCGTCTAAAAGATGTTTTCTTTAACTTTTTTGGCGAAAAATTCAAAAACCCACTCTTACTCGGCAGTTATGCTTTAGTTGGAATTGGTTTGCTTGTAGCGGCTTATTTTATATTCAAGAAAAATCAAGATAAAATCGCACAAAATGCTCTTTATCAGAAAGTTGCTAAATCAATCGGTGGTTTTGCGAGTGGTTTTATGAGTGTTCGAAATCTTAAGAACCCTTCGGCATTCATTTTTCATACTATTCTGATTTGGACAATGTATTTCATAATGACTTATGTTCTTTGTTTTGCATTGCCCGAAACCGCTAATCTTTCGCCATTGGCAGCACTTTCTATCTTTGTGATGGGTTCAATCGGCATGGCTGCACCAACACAAGGCGGTATTGGCAGTTATCACTTTTTGGTAGGAAGTATCGTTGTTCTTTATGGGCTTTCAGAGCAAGATGGCATCACACTCGCTACGTTCCTTCATGCTATGCAAGGAATGGTTTTTGTAGCAGTTTTTGGTATTATTGCTTTTTTATTGACATTGGTTTTGCCGAAAAGAGAAAGTATAAATTCAAAATACTCTAAGAGCGATGAGTTCAGAAGCAATAAGCTTCATTCACTAAAAGGTGAATCACAAATACCTTCTCATATCAATAAAAATAAAGAAACTGAACAATTAGACAGTAATACTTCAGACAATAACCTAATAGACAAATCCAGTTTTATTTCTAGCGATGGAGAGGAAGAAGAGATTATCAAACAAAAATCTCTAAATATTAATTTTAAATGGGATTCATCTAAATACATCAAACGAAAGAAAAAGAAAAGCTAAATTTTCCACAAAAAAATGACCGAATCAAAAATATTAAGTTTAATAAAGGCCAAACAAAAAATCGAGCAATGGCAATCTGAAGGTAAAAAAATCGTTTTTACTAACGGATGCTTCGATATTGTTCATCTCGGACACATTGATTACCTTGAAAAAGCTAGAAACTTAGGCGATAAACTAGTGCTCGGTTTAAACACCGACGCTTCGGTGAGGCGTTTGAAAGGTGAAAGTCGGCCAGTAATAAACGAGTACGCTCGTTCACGCATGATGGCAACGATGAGTTTTATTGATGCTGTCATTTTGTTCGATGAACCAACGCCAAAAGAACTAATTGAGACACTTTGTCCGAATATTTTGGTCAAAGGTGATGATTATTCGGTTGAAAACATCGTTGGTGCAGATTTTGTTATGGCAAATGGAGGTGAGGTAAAAACTATTTCATTAGTAAAAGGTTATTCAACTAGCTCAATTATTCAGAAAATAAAAGAAAGTTATTAGTCGACAGTTCACTATCGACAGCCAATAGATTTACAACTAAAAAAAACAAAAACTATGATTTTCGTTATCAGTATTGTCTTTATGCTACTTGGTTTATGGGTATCAAGACGTTTAAAGAGTAAATTTGAAAAATATTCACAGATTCGTTTGAGTAACGGAATGACCGGAGCAGAAATTGCACAGCGGATGCTCCACGACAACGGAATTTATGACGTAAGAATCATACAAGTAGAAGGTCAATTAACCGACCATTACGACCCGTTGAGCAAAACTGTAAACCTCAGCTATGACGTTTATACTGGTTCAAGTGCAGCTTCGGCAGCAGTAGCAGCCCACGAATGTGGACATGCTGTACAACACGCAATGGCTTATGCACCGCTAAAAATGCGTTCGTCGCTTGTGCCAATTGTCAATGTTGCTACTAAAGGCATGAATCTTTTCTACATGTTTGGATTTATGTTTATGGGTTATATTTTTTCACGAAATACACCAATGGCTCAATCGGTTTTGTTGGCTTTGATAGTGGCCAATGCCGCAATTGCATTATTTTCGATCATTACATTACCAGTAGAATATGATGCAAGTAACCGTGCATTGAAATGGATGGAAATGAAAGCCATTGTAACCAACGGCGAACATGATATGGCCAAAGACGCATTAAAATGGGCTGCTTTGACTTATGTTGTAGCGGCCGCAGGTGCAGTAGCTAACTTGCTTTATTATTTAAGTATGTTTTTGGGCAGAAGAGATTAATGATAGGACGATTTCCTAAATTACTTTCAATGAAAGAACCACGAATTTAACGATTATTTTTTGTTGAATTCGTGGTTTTTTGTTGTATATTCGTATCCATAATTTTCTAATAAATTTAAAATAATGACCGCTCCAACTACCAAAATACAGCGTATGAGAGGCTTAAATTTAGCAAAAAAGCTAGTTGAAAGCCAAAGAGAAAGCCATGAAGAGAGTCTTCAATCAATGAGAGATCCTAATTCAGATTTAAGTAAGGCTATCGAAAAACTCAAACGTAATAATGCAAAACCTGCCAAGTTATAATTTCATTTTTGTTGGAGGTAAAGAAAACTCTTATGTTTTTGAAACAGAAATTGGCGTCATTAACGAAGTAAAATTTAAACCCTCAAAGTATATTTTTGAATCTGGTTTTTCATATTCTGACTTTACTTTTGAGTTTTTTATCAAGGTTTTAGAGAATCCTATCCATAAATCACCTCCACTTGATATAAAAGTATCGGCAACTACCGTTGTAATTTTCATTGATTTTTTTAAGAATGAGCAAAATATAATTGTCTATACTTGCGAAACTAATGACTCTAAAGAGTATGCAAGATTCCGAAAATTTAATCATTGGTTTCAATCTTTCAATGATGGGACGTTTACGAAAGAAGATTATAAACTAAAAGATAAACTCAATAATACCATTTATTACAGCTCAATAATCCTAAAAAATAATAATCCAAACAAACATGAGATTTTCGCAGAATTTGCAGAAGTCATGGAGCAATATTTAAAATAAAACTATGAATTTCAACAACATTTCTCAATTCAATTTTCCTACTAAAATCCGTTTCGGTGCGGGCGTAGTTTCCGAACTTCCTGCCTATCTGAAAGACAATAATCTTTCAAAACCTTTGGTTGTGACTGACCCAAACGTGGCCAATTTGCCATTTTTCAAGCAAATTGTTCAAGATTTATCATCGAAAGGTATTAGCGTTGAGGTTTTCAGCGATATTCATAAAAACCCTGTAAAATCAGATGTATATAAAGGTGACAAAGCCTATTATGGCACTGACCGAGATAGCATCATTGGTATCGGTGGCGGTGCAGCGATTGATGTGGCAAGAGCGATTTTATTGAGAATCAACCATCGAGAAGATTTATTTAAATACGACGATTTGATTGGTGGCGATGTTTACGTGACGAACGATGTTCCGCATTTTATTACGATTCCGACAACCGCCGGAACGGGCAGTGAAGTAGGTAGAAGTGCCATCATTGCCGACGATGAAACGCACCAGAAAAAAATCCTTTTCTCGCCAAAATTGCTCGCCAAAATCATATTTGCAGACCCTATGCTTACCATGGATTTACCGCCATTTATCACCGCTGCAACGGGAATGGATGCCCTCACACATAATATGGAGGCATTTTTGGCAAAAAACTGGCATCCATTGTGCGATGGTATTGCCTTGGAAGGCATAAGACTGATACATGAGTCTTTGGAAAAGGCAGTAAATAAACTTATGAGCGACGGTCAGCATTTAGAGTCTCGCAGCAAAATGTTGATGGCTTCCTTGATGGGTGCGGTGGCTTTTCAGAAAGGTTTGGGCGTAGTGCATTCTTTGGCACATCCGCTTTCTTCTTTGCTTGATACACATCATGGCTTGGCCAATGCCGTAAATATTCCCTACGGAATGAAGTTTAATATTGTAGGTTTTGAAGATAAATTCCGCCGAATTGCTCGCACACTTGATTTAAAATATGAATCTGGCGAAGCGGTTGTTAAATATTTGTTTGAATTAAATACTAAAATAAATATTCCGCACCGTTTGCGAGATATTGGTGTAAAATCGGAGCATATCGAAACGCTGGCCGATTTGGCAATTGCCGATTTTGCTCACCCAAATAATCCAAAACCTGTTTCGAGAGAAGATTTTAAGAATCTTTATCTTGAAGCATTATAACTTATCAAAAAACTATACATTTGTTTCAAAAGATACTAATTAACAACAAATACATGAAAAAGTGGTGTTTTGGTAGTTAACTCTATTTTGTAAAACCCCTATTAAGCAGTTGAGTATATTTAATCGACAAATTTGTTTTTCATAAAAAACTGATAGACAATATTTTAGGCAAGCACAACTTATTTATGTTATTCTAAATTTTTACTATCATGAAATTCTCTTTGACTATTACTCTCTTGATCTTATTTTCCGACCAAATTTTTGGACAAATAACCAATAATAAATACGATTATTTTTTGAGGAAAATACAAATTGCAGGAAGTAGCGACAGTAAAATAGTTGTAAATAAAAACAATGGTGACACAACCTTTCAAGCGTACTATAATTCGAGAGATGTGGTGAATAACACCCATCAAGAATTTACAAAAACCTATAAAGGCACGCCTTTTTTTAAGAATGGCTGGTATAAAGGAAAAATAAGCACCGAAAGTGGAAAAGAAATGGAGTTTTTTTTGGCTTTCAACATACAAAAAAACGAACTTCATATTGTAGAAGATGTAAAGAAAGATGCTATCGCAATCAAACCAGAATCATTTACGATTCTCGGGCATCATTTTAGTAAGTTTGAAAATGCTTATTATGAGATTATTCATATCAGTAAAAATACGCTTCTTAAGGAATATGCATGTGTTTTGCATAGCTCAAATACCGAAAAAACTGGATATGATTCTTCGGGTGAATACGAAGGTGAATTTGTGAAGTCTTCCAAATTTTTTATACTTAAAGATGAATCGGTAGTTAAACTTCCAAGAGGGAAAAGCTTCTTTAATCTTTTTGGCGATAAAAAAAATTTAGTTGAGCAATATGCAAGGGCTAATAATATTAATCTTAAAACAGAAAACGGACTCGTTAGTGCTTTCAAATACTTCGATACGCTAGAAAATCCTCAATGAAAATAGGTATTACAGATTGTGGAGATAAATATCAAATCTATGAAAAATGGATTTTATCACAAAATTCTTTGGTTGGCACTCATCACATTGAAGTGATTAAGCTTGGCTATAAATTTAATAACCTGCACGAAATAGAAAAGTGCGATGGGATTGTTTTGACTGGTGGCGAAGATGTGCATCCAAGTTTATATAATCGGCCTGAGTTTTTGAACTTGTGCAATCCAAATTTTATGGATGATCGCCGTGATGAATTTGAATGGAAAGTATGTGAGCATATCTTCAAGAATCAAACGCCAGTTTTAGGCATTTGTCGAGGTTTACAACTGGTAAATGTATTCCTTGGTGGCACACTGATTCCGGATATACTGACTGCTGGAAAAGAAAACCACTCGAAATATTATGAAGGACAAGACCGCTATCATTCCATTGAGATTTTGCATGATTCTGAACTGTCAAAAATTACAAATATTGTATATGGAGACGTAAATTCGGCACATCATCAATCCGCTAATATTATTGCCAAACCTCTAAAAATTAATGCCTTATCTGATGATAGAGTTGTGGAGGGATTGGAGTTCGACTTCGCTGATTCTATTGGGTTCGGCTCAGCTCACCCAACAGAACCCTATTCGGTGGCTGAGCGAAGTCGAAGCCAGCGAAACCACTATTTGATGCTCGTACAATGGCACCCCGAACGTATTATTAATACCGAGCAAAATAATTTTTCTTATAAAATTCGACAAAATTTTGTCGAACATATTCAATCAAAAATTCAATAATGACACTCGAATCTTTTCTAAAAAAACTCAACGAAAACCCTCAAGAAGTAGCATTTTCAGATACTATGGCCGTTGTAGAAGAACTCTATAATTTTACACCAACGGCTTTCCAAAATGGAGATTTAAACAACGAAGCTGGACAAAACTCTGGCTCATGCAAATTATTTTCATTCGCGAAACTCCAAAATTTTTCGATCGAACAAACCCTTACTTGCTTTGGCGATTTTTACCGCAAAGATGTACTCGAAAACCCCGAGGCAACAAACCACCAAAACATCAGAAACTTTATAAAAACTGGTTGGCATGCCATTTCTTTTGAAGGTCAAGCACTTGTTGAGAAAAAATAAATTTACTATATGTGGCACACCTTCGTAGGTATGCCACATAATATCTTACAACTTTAAAGGTTCTCTCCAATTGGCAAGCCAATAGATTTCAATAAAAGTGAAGCATTGAAACTCTTACAAACACCTTCTTTTATCAAATAATCAAATAATAATTCGCCATTTTCGGTGGCATACTCGAAATAATAATTTTTAACTTCTTTGGGGTACTGCTCTGAAATTTCGGTCATACGCAAATCATGCGTAGACACCATTGCATAAGCATTTGAATTTACGATTTTCTCCAATAATGCCATCGAACCAGCCAATTTATCCTCCGAATTTGTTCCTCTAAGCATTTCATCAATCAAAAACAAAGCATTTTCATTGTTGTTAATGGCGGCCAAAACTAACTTTATTCGTTCGATTTCAGCCTTAAAAGTAGAAGCGTTTTGTTGAATAGAATCTTTGATTCGCATATAGCAAATCAATTTTATACCGAGACTAATATCCATTTTTTTTGCAAAAACTGGGCAACCCGCATATGCCAAAATAATATTTAGACCAACTGTTCGCAAAAATGTGCTTTTGCCTGACATATTTGAGCCAGTGATTAGCGTAAGTCGATTTTTTTCATCAAAATCAAAACTATTACAAACTACATTTTTGGTATTGATGAGCGGATGTCCCAAATTTTTCCCATGTAATTTGAATGTTTTACTATCATTCATCTCTGGGAAACACCAATCTGGTTTATTGAAATATAGATTTCCTATACTTGCATAGAGTTCAAAAACTCCAATTACATCAAAAATTTTCTCAAAAAAATCAGGATTATCTTTCAGCCAAACCCTAAGTTTGATTAATTGAACTGGCTGAAAGGGTGTAGCCAAAGTCAAGAAAAGCGAAGCCAACATATTGCGTCGCATATCCAGTTTTTTCAGAATAATCACAAAATCGTCAATCGGATTCTTGGTATTTAGTTTTGAAATGGGCAATCGTCCGTGAGCCGTTTTTAAGATTTCCGAATGCCAATTTTCTTGAGCGATAAGCCTAGTTGCGACACCAAATTTTTCCATCAAACGACCTGCTCCTGCCACCGTTTCAAAATATTCTTCGGTATGATTGCGGTTGATGCCAGTCAATCTAAAATTTATCAAAGCCAAAACTACCACACCATAACCAGCAAACGAAGGTGACACAAAATAAGCAGATGAAAAGATAGCTACCCATAAAAAAGGCAATATTTTAGTATAAATCGCAATAAATTTCTCCAATTTTAGCACTGGCGGATGCTCAATTTGATTCAATACTTTACTCACTCCACGCTCTTCGTTTGAAATCTTAAACATCGAAGCAAAAAAACTCAATCGCCAATCGGTTTTAACAGCCATTTCTTTAGCTGCTTCTTGTTTTTGATTGACTGAAAAAGTCTGATTTTCGCCCAAAAGTTGATGAGCAAAATAATCGCTTCCCGACTTACTTTTTGTTCTATTTATCAAATGAAATAGCGTTCCATTGCCAAAAATATCCAAATCTTCACTAAAATTATGCGTTGGTCGGCCGTATTCTTGACCGTTATAATACATTCCCGAAATTCCCTCCAAGCAAGTCAACTCATTTTTAATCACGGCGAGCGTTGTTTCTTTTAAATCAATTTCGGAATCAATTTTTTCGTGAAATTTTACTATATAATAAAATCCTAAAATGCCGCCAATGATTGAAAATCCACCAACGATTTCGTTGAGTATGAAAAGCTGATAGACCACCACCAACAACACAATAAGCAGCAATAATCGGAACATCGAAATTTGGTCACTTTTCTTTTTTAAGTTGGCAATTTCAGTAAGTAATATTGTTATTTTTTCTTGATAAGTCTTTTCCATTTGAGCATTTTTTGTATACTTCGCAAAAATAGGCAACTATGTTGGAGTTTTAGGTGAAATATAAAAGTTTATCCACTTGAATCCTTATTTTTGTACAATAAAAGCAAACGTTGGCAAGGCTCAAAGCTTTGCCGACGTTATTAAATTGATAATAAACGTAAAATACTATTATGCAAATCATCAATCCAGCTACCGAAGAAATCATTACCACTTTACAAGAAGATTCGGCCGAAAGCTTAAAAAACAAACTTAAAACCTTACAAAAAGGACAAAAATCTTGGGCGAAAGTTAATCTAAAAAAACGCATAGCTGTCATCGAAAAATTCTCTGAATTATTGACTGAGAATATTGAAGAATTGGCTGCAACGCTAACTTCTGAAATGGGCAAACCCCTCCAACAAGCCCGTAATGAAGTAAACGGAGCAAAAGGAAGAATCAAGTTTTTTGTTGAAAATTCACAGAAGTACTTGAAAGATGAAGTAATGACCAAGCAAGAAGGACTTACCGAACGCATTTCTTATGAACCTTTGGGAGTAATCTGTAATATTTCGGCGTGGAATTATCCTTTTTTGGTGGGCGTGAATGTTTTTATTCCTGCTTTGATTGGTGGAAATGCAGTATTCTATAAACCTTCGGAGTTTTCGACATTGACAGGCTTAAAAATTGAAAAGTTTTTGAAAGCTGCTGGCGTTCCCGAAGATGTTTTTGCAGTAGCTGTCGGTGCAAAAGAAGTAGGTGAACAACTTTTGGCGATGCCACTCGATGGTTATTTTTTCACAGGTTCTTATCGTACTGGACTCTATATTTATGAAAAAGTAGCTCCAAAAATGGTGCCTTGCCAACTCGAATTAGGAGGAAAAGACCCTCTTTATATTGCGGATGATATAGCTGATATTCAGGTAGTTGCGGCTGGAACTGCCGATGGTGCCTTCTATAATAATGGGCAAAGCTGTTGTGCAGTTGAGCGTATTTATGTACACGAAAAAGTATATGACCGCTACCTTGAGGAATTTGTTAAGGAAGTAAAAAGCTATAAAATTGGTCAGCCAACCGATGATGGTGTTTATATCGGTGCTTTGAGCCGAAAATCTCAATTAGATTTTCTCGAAAAACAAGTGCAAGATGCCGTTAAAAAAGGTGCAAAGTTACTGACCGGCGGAAAAAGAATTGAAGGGCAAGGCTATTTCTTCGAGCCAACTGTTTTGACCAACGTTAACCACAAAATGGATATCATGCAGGCCGAATCTTTCGGGCCAATCATTGGTATTATGAAAGTTAAAGATGATAAAGAAGCCACAAAATTGATGCAAGATACGGAATATGGCCTCACAGCAGCAGTTTTTACGCTTGATAAAAAACGTGCGGAAAGAATATTGAGACAAGTGGATTCTGGAACGAGTTATTGGAATTGTTGCGACCGTGTTTCGGCTCCGCTTCCGTGGAGTGGACGCAAAAATTCGGGTTTTGGAGCTACACTTTCGCACGCAGGTATTCGTGCATTCGTAAAGCCAAAGGCATGGCATTTGAGAGGCTGATTTTGATTGACGAATCAAGATTTAAAATCCTAAAAGGATTAAACACGAATATATGTAGGCAACGCCTACGGAAACGAAAGATTAAAAAGAAGTTTATCATAAAAAAATCCTGAAAGGATTAAACACCAGTATCCGTATGCAACGCCTACGGAAACAAGAAACGAAAATAGTTCATAACCCTGAAGGGGTTAAACAAATAACGCAATAGCAAGTTCAACTCCTTCAGAGTTGCTTGTTCCATTGCTATATAACTATTCCATGGGTTTCACCCACGGCTATTCAAGTTTAAGCCTTTCAGGCTTTTTCAGAAAACAACTAGCGTAAAACACAAATTTACCATTAACCGATTCACTAATAGCCAATTTCACCAGTTTTCCGATAACTATTCAACCATTTCACTAACCAACAAATAACCAAAGTATGAAAAAAATAGGACTATTTGCCCTTTTAGCGGTCAGTTCGGGTGTTTTTGCACAAACAACTTCCGCCAAGAGGCAACTCAAACCCTCTGATGTTTATCGTTTACAAAGCTTGAGTGACCCACAAATTTCGCCCGAAGGAAATTGGGTGGCTTACTCACTAACAAGTGTTGATTCGATGAAAAATAAGCGAAATTCTGACATTTGGATGCAATCCTGGGATGGAAAAGAATCAATCCAACTTACTTTTTCACCCGATGGGGAATCAAAACCTCGTTGGAGTCCTGATGGAAAATATTTGTCATTTACTTCTTCAAGAAATGGGCTAACGAATAGTCAAATCTGGCTTATGGACCGTCGTGGTGGAGAAGCAAAACAATTAACCGATATAAAAAAAGGTGATTTATCGGACTATGCATGGTCCCCTGATGGTAAAAAAATCGCTTTGGTAATTACTAATGATGCCGATACCACAAAATCCAAATCGCCAAAACCGATTGTCATCGACCGTTTTCATTTCAAGCAGGATGGTGAAGGTTATCTAATGAAAAAAACTACGCATTTATACCTTTATAACCTAGAAACCAAGAAAATCGACACGCTTACGAAGGGAATTTACGATGAAACTTCTCCAAAATGGTCGCCCGATGGCACCCAAATCGCTTTTATCAGTAACCGAACCGAAGACCCAGACCGAAATGAAAATACCAATATTTGGGTAATTGATGCCAAAGCAAACGCCAATATGAAGCAAATCACCACCTTTAGTGGTAGAGATTTTGCCCATGAATGGAGTCCGGACGGCAAACAAATTGCTTATTTACGCACTACTTCTGCCGAAAGTTATATTATGTATGACCAATCGATTTTGTGTACAGTATCAAAAGATGGCGGCGAACCAAAATTACTCAGCAAAACCTTAGACCGGCCAGTTGCTAGCCCAAGATGGAGCAAAGACGGTACTTCGATTTATGCCATCGTTTCCGACGACCGTACAAGATACATCGCTAATTTTTCGGCATTTGATGGCAAAATGACCAAGTTTGTTAGCGGAAACAGAAGTTTTTCGGGTATAGAAAAACACACTTCGGGCAATTTACTTGCAAGCATGAGCGATTCACAAACACCTAATGAACTTTATGTAATCGAAGCAGCAGTTGTAAGAAAACTCACCAAACATCAAGATGCGTTTTTAGCACCTTTAGCATTGGCAACGGTTGAAGGCTTTACCTCAAAAAGCAAAGATGGAGCGTCGGTTTCAAACTTACTCTATCTGCCTGCTACTGCACAAAAAAGACAAAAATTGCCAACTTTGCTATTTATTCATGGCGGGCCAGTAGCACAGGACGAGTTTAGTTATGATATGTCTCGTCAAATGTTGGCAGCCGCAGGATATGCCGTTGTGGCAGTAAATTATCGTGGTTCGAATGGCCGAGGCTTAGATTTCTGCAAGATCATTTCGGCAGATTGGGGAAATAAAGAGGTCTTGGACATTCTGGGAGCAACTGATTATGTGGTGCAAAATGGCATTGCTGACCCCGAAAAATTAGGCATTGGTGGCTGGAGTTATGGCGGAATCTTGACAAATTACACGATTGCAACTGATACTCGTTTCAAAGTAGCTTCGAGCGGTGCGGGAGTTTCGTTGGTTTCTTCGTTGTATGGTGTTGACCAATATATTTTGCAGTATGAGCATGAATTAGGTTCACCATGGAAGAATTTCGATAAATATATTGCACTTTCATATCCATTCTTAAAAGCCGACCGTATCAAAACTCCTACCCAGTTTATGGTTGGCCAAAGCGATTTCAACGTTCCTTCTGTGGGTAGTGAGCAAATGTATCAAGCTTTTCGCTCGTTGGGAATTCCAACTGAGTTGATTATTTATCCTGACCAGTTTCACGGTATTACAAATCCGAGTTATCAAAAAGACCGTTTTGAGCGATACATTGCTTGGTTTGATAAATATTTGAAGAAATAATTATAATAAAAGACTTCGCTAAGTGATGTTTCCTTTGGCGAGGTCTTTTTTATGTACAAAACTTTTTTTAGTCAGTTAAAAAAACCTTTTTTAACTCAAAAATCTTTTATCGTCCTATTTTTTCGCTTCTATATCTATATAATTTGTCATTGTTCAAATAATAAAATATCTTTGGATAATACAATTCGTATCATATTCAATCCTCTATAAAAAAACAAATGGAAACCCTTAATCTCAACCGTCGAAAATTCATTCAAGGAGTTTCGGCAACGATTGCCTTATCTACACTTGGCACGAAGGCCAACCCTGTTTTTACTCCTGTCAAAACCTATAAAGTAGCCTTAATCGGTACAGGTTGGTACGGAAAAAGTGACCTTTTCCGCCTCATTCAAGTAGCCTCTATTGATGTAGTTGCTCTCTGCGACCCCGACCAAAATATGCTAAAAGCAGCGGGCGATTTGGTAGCAAAAAGACAAGAATCGAAGCAAATACCAAAACTTTATGGCGATTATAGAAAACTATTGGCCGAAAACAAACTCGATATTGTGTTAATAGGTTCGCCCGACCATTGGCACGCTCTTCATGCCATTGAGGCCTTGAAATCAGGAGCAAATGTTTATGTGCAGAAACCTATCAGCACCGATATTATTGAGGGAGAAGCAATGGTAGCTGCTGCCCGAAAATATAATAAAGTGGTACAAGTAGGCACACAACGCAAAAGCACGCCTCACTTAATAGAAGCCAAGAAAAATATCGTTGATGCTGGACTTTTGGGCAAAGTATCGCACGTAGAAATGTGTTGCTATTTTCACATGAGAAACAACGGAAACCCGCCAGTTGAGCCAGTTCCTGCATTCTTCGACTATGAAATGTGGACTGGGCCAGCACCGATGCGTCCTTATGATGGTTTACCCCACATTCGTTGGTGGAGAACTTTTAATGAATACGGCAACGGAATCATGGGCGATATGTGTATCCACATGTTTGATACCGTAAGATGGATGCTGAAACTCGGTTGGCCAAAACGTGTGAGTTCACAAGGTGGAATTTATGTGCAAAAGGAAGGAAAATCGAATATTTCTGATACACAATCGGCGGTTTTTGAATATGATGAACTGAACTGTGTTTGGCAACATCGCTCTTGGGGAACGCCTGCCAACACTGATTATCCTTGGGCGTTTATTTTGTATGGCGATAAAGGCACGCTTTATGCAAGCACTATGAAATATACTTTTGTTCCGCAAGGCAAAGGAGCAAAAATAGACAAAGATGTGGTTTATGAAAAAGAAAAATATCCAGAAGATTTGACCGAAGAACGAATCGAATTGAATGCTGCCCCAGCCACTCGTCTGCACATGCTCGATTTCTTGAATGCCATTGAAAACAATACTCGCCCAGTCGCCGATATTGAAGAAGGACATATTTCAACGGCTAGTTGTATTTTGGCAAATATGTCGATGAAAGTCGGCCGGCCGTTAGTTTATGACCCGAAAAAACGAGAAGTTGTAAATGATAAAGAGGCCAATGCACTACTTAGAAGACCGTACCGTGGCACATGGAAACACCCCGAAGTTGGTACAGTTTAGTATTATGATTTGCTTTAGCTTTCTGAAGCTTACCGCTTTCTGGAAACTTTTTTTTACACTTTAAAGTAAAATAATTTATGAAAAAAATCTTCTTTTCGTTGCTCACAATTATAGTATTACAAAGTAGTAGTCCTAAAAAAGAACTTTCGCCCAACATTATTTTGATTTTCATGGACGATATGGGATACGGCGATTTGAGCTGCTACGGTGCAGTCAATTATCGAACACCTAATATCGACAAAATGGCATCCGAAGGTATCAGATTTACTAATTTTTTGGCCGCCCAAGCAGTTTGTAGTGCTTCTCGAGCAGCTTTGCTCACGGGTTGTTACCCAAATCGGATTGGTATTTCGGGAGCTTTGATGCCAAACAGCAAAAATGGCATCAATTCAAGCGAAACCACCATTGCCGAAATGCTCAAACAAAAAGGTTATGCCACAGGTATTTTTGGCAAGTGGCATTTGGGTTATCAAAAGCAGTTTTTACCATTGCAACATGGTTTTGACGAATACATTGGGCTTCCCTATTCAAACGATATGTGGCCTGTGAATTTTGACGGTACTCCTGCACAACCGAACCAAAATAAATTTGTTTATCCTGTGCTACCACTGATTCAGAATAATGATAAAAAAGAAGAAATAAAAACTTTTGACGACCAAGCAAAACTAACAACTCTTTATACCGAAAAAGCAGTAGAATTTATTAGAAAGAATAAAAAAAGTCCGTTTTTCTTGTATTTACCTCATTCGATGCCGCACGTACCAATTGCAGTTTCTGATAAATTTAAAGGTAAAAGTAAACAAGGACTGTACGCCGATTTGATGATGGAAATTGATTGGTCAATAGGCGAAATAATGAAAACTTTGAAAGAAAATGGCTTGGACAAAAACACTTTGGTGATTTTTACAAGCGATAATGGGCCGTGGTTAAATTTTGGCAATCATGCGGGTTCGTCTGGCGGCTTACGAGAAGGAAAAGGAACAAGTTTTGAGGGTGGGCAACGAGTGCCGTGCATTATGAGATGGAAAGGTACAACACCCGAAGGTGTAGTCTGCAATCAGCTTGCCTCAACGATTGATATGCTACCAACAATTGCTCGTATTTCTGGATCTGAATTGCCCAAAAACAAAATTGATGGCGTTGATATTTTATCATTAATTAAGGGAAATTTAGGTGAAAGTCCACGAAAAACATTTTTGTATTATTACCGTAAAAATTCGTTAGAAGCAGTAAGAATGGGAAATTGGAAATTAGTTTTTGAGCATAAAGGTCGCTCGTACATGAATCAATTGCCAGGAAATGATGGTTTTGCAGGAAAAACCCCAGAAGATATTCTAACACCAATGGCACTTTACGACCTCCGCCGTGACCCATCAGAGCAATATGACGTTCAGAAACTTTATCCAGAAATTGTGGCTGAATTACAAAAAATTGCTGAAGAAGCCAGAGAAGACCTAGGCGATGATTTGACCAGCAGAAAGGGTAAAAACGTAAGAGTGAGTGGTTTGGTTGAGTAAATCTATAAAACAACGCTGGCAGAGTTTTGAACCCTGCCAGCATTTAAAACATTTATTTATTTTGCTCCAGGAGGGCAATTTTGCTTTAAAAAATTAGTGAAAAGCGTATTTAGGTGCTTACGAGTACCTTCTCCTTCATAAATTCCGTGACTACGATTTGGGTAAGGCATAAACTGAAACTGACGGTTATGTTTAATTAGCTCATTGACAAGCATTTCAGCATTTTGGTAATGCACATTATCGTCGCCCGTTCCGTGAATATACAATAAATTTCCAACCAAATTTTTGGCATGTGTAATGGGCGAACCATTCACAAAATCTTCACGATTTTCCTGCGGAAGTCCCATATAACGTTCTTGATAAATATTATCATAACAAAGCTGATTTCCAACTGCCGCCACCGAAATACCCGTTTGATAAAACTGAGGATATTGGAAAAGTAAATTCAGAGTCGAAGAACCTCCCCCACTCCAGCCATGCACTGCTAGACGAGTCGTATCGACGTATTTCCATTTTCTAATTTCCTTCACGGCCATAGCTTGGTCACGGATATTCACGACACCGATTTTGCGGTAAATGGCTTTTCTCCAAGCACGTCCACGAGGTAGTGGTGTTCCACGGTTATCAACCGAAGCGTAAATATATCCATCTTTTGCCATATCGCCATTATAAAGGTTATTAGAGCCAGTGCCATAAGTATCTTTTACAGTAGCAGAAGCTGGCTCACCATAAACATTAAATACAATTGGATAACGCTTAGTCGAATCAAAGTTTGCTGGCTTCACCATCCAACCTTCAATATCAATTCCATCTTCGGTTTTTAGTTTAAAAAATTCTACTCGCTTATTTATTTTCAGATTAGCCAATTTTGTTAAAATACTTTCTTTTTCACTTAAAGGCGAATGGTCGGCTAAATTAATCCACTCAGTCATTGGCTGAATATTGGCACTTGAAAATGTATGTCGAGCAAACTTTCCGTTGGGCGTAAGTACATAATTATGCGTTCCTGCTGGAGCATTTGGCAAAACTGGCTGCATTTCGGCACTGCCATCTAATTTTATTCGGAAAAGATAATTTTGAAGTGCATTCTGTGGCGAACCTGTGAAATAAACATAACCGTTTGCCTCATCAATCAACGGGATGTGAACAATATCATAATTGCCTTTGGTTAGCAGAGTTTCTTTGCCATTCAAATCAATTTTATAGATATGTCTCCAGCCATCTTTTTCGCTTACCCACAAAAACTCTTTGCCACCTTTGAGCCATTCCCAGCCTTCTTGTTCGTCGGCCCAACGCTCTTTTGTATCAATCCAAGCCTCATCTGATTCGGTAAAAATTGTTCTCATTTTACCCGTAATCGCTTGACAGACAATGACTTTGCTCTGATTTTGCTTACGATTCAATTGTTGAATAATAATATCATTCGTATTCGGCACCCATTCCATGCGTGGCACATAGGTTTGTTGCGGGTCGCCTTCGATGTTCATTTGTAAAGTTTTTCCAGAAGCTACATTTGCCACTAAAATCTTGTAAGGCGATGGACTTTCACCTACTTTTGGGTACTCAACTGGCACGTTATACGAATAAATAGAGTCCGTATTATTTATCATCAAGAAATCACGAATCTTGGTTGCATCAATTTGCCAATAAGCAATACTTTTCCCGTCTGGACTCCAACGGAATCCATCACGACAAGCAAATTCTTCTTCATATACCCAATCGAAAGTGCCGTTTATCATTCGGCGAGTACCATTGGTAGTCAAGGCTTTGATTTTTTTCGTTGCCAAATCTTCCACAAATAAATTATGCTCGCTCAAATAAGCTACTTTCGAGCCATCGGGCGAAAACTTGGCAAACATCAACGAAGATGCAGGTTTGCCTTGTCCGAGTTTATATAAAGTATTGGTTTTGAGGTCTAAAACCCAATAATCGCCACGAGTATCGTATCGCCAAACTTGTTTTGTATTGGTATAAATCAGTGCCTTTGAATCATCGTTGCTGAGAGTATAGCTTCTTACATTCAAAGGTTTTTCGGCACCTTTGGGCGTGAGTTGAGCTTTATTGATTAAAGTAGTTTTTTGTTGAGCAGGCAAAGTATAAGCCACCACTTCGCCACCTTCGGTGCGAGTGTAAGCATTGCCATCTTTCGTCCATCTAATTTGTTGAGCTTGGGCGAAGGTTGTTAGAATTAGGAAAGAGAATAATAAAAGTGGTTTGTTTTTCATGTTATTGTTTTGGGGAGAAGAAATCGAGAATGATAAATATTTCCCAAATTTAACTTTAGAAAAATGATTTCATTATATTTGTTTAGAAAATATCTTCAAAGGATGAAAAATGACGGTAGAAGAATACGCCACAACTTATTTAGAAAATGAAATCCGAATTATAGAAAATTCTTATAGAAAGAATGTTTTAACTCAATTAAACGTTTTTGAGAAAGCTATCATCTATAAATATACTGATGATGGCTTTGATGACTTGAATGAATCATTAAGGATAAGTAAAGGTGAGAAAATTAATCTTTTTGGCAAGTTACTTGCTGAATGTTTAGATAAATTACCCGATTTTGACGAAATAGCTTACCGAGGTGTAAATTTAACATCTATAGAATTTCAAAGATATAATGATGCTTTTGAAAACGGTACAATTATTATAGAACCCTTTTTTATATCATCAAGCAGTAGTATCCATGTTGGAAATTCATATGGAACCGACTTATTCAAAATATTTTCACAAAGAGGAAAATTAGTTGATAAAGTTTCTAAATATCCGAACGAAAAAGAAGTTATTTTTCGTTTTAACAGCAAGTTTAAAGTTTTCGCAATTGAAAAGAATTACATCAGTCTAATTGAAGTTTAGTATGAGATACGCAAAGAAAATGGTTGAAAAAAAAACACACGTCATAACAAGAAATACCATTGACGTACTGACCGATTATCAATTTGATCAGCAAGATAAGGACATGGAAGTAGAACTTATTGAAAACAATATTAAACTAATCAAGCAGAAATTAAAATCGGGAGCAACCACGCTTAAAAACAGTACTATTTCTCAATTAATGACGATACTTGAAAAACTTATCTTGAAGAAAGATTTTCTCGAGAATGGTCTTATTCTGCATCAATCAGATGAAGCTGCTGCTTGGCATTTGCATCAAAAAGCTCAATCTGGATTTGAGTTAAAGACAAACATTTCGAAATAATCAAACCCTATTCTTAGAATCAATAATAATCTGCCAATCAAGCCAACCGGTTTTGTATTTGTGTTTCTAAATCTTCTTTTACTCTCAACAAAGCAGATTTAGTTTCAGAAAAGTAAACATTTAGGTCTTGTATATGGCTTATTTTTAAATACGCTTCACTATTTTTCAAGGATAGAAGAATTTCCTCTAATTGCTGTCTTTTTTGTGATAAAATAGATAAATGAGACACTAATTTTTCTTTTTTTGTTAAAACCACAGAATTTGAAGCAAAAATATGCTTCTCTAAATCGCTCAAAATTCGATTGACTGTTGCTAAATCATTGGCTTCGTAAGCAGTTTTTAGCTCAATAAATGTCTGTTCAGCCAGTTTTTTCTGCTCATCAGGCACTTTATCAGGGTGACATAATTTAGACGCCTGACGAAATTTATTTTTCAGTTCTTTTTGTTCAGCCTCCGATAGTTCCTTTAATTCTTTAGTTTTCGATTCTTCAAAACTCTGCTCATATTCTGCATAATCTTGGCTTGCTTCTGCTATTTTTTCTTCGTCATTTTCAAATTCAGCTATTTGTTTTTTTAGCTTTAAAATGCTGATTATCAACTCTCCAAGTTCTAAATTATGCTTGATTTCAAAAACATAAATTTGCTTTTCAATATCTAATTTTTCATCTTCCAAACTTGATAATTGCCATTCTAAAGAACGAATTTCTAATTGCAAAGCTGGAATTTCAGGGTCTTGCCAAGTCGTAATTTGTCGAAGTTTTTGTAATAAAGCCGTTAATTGAATAACGGACTCTTGGTATTTTTGCTTGGCAATTAACTCCAAAATAGTTATTATTTCTGACGGTGGGGCATCAAGCAGTAATGTCTTTATTTTTTTAGTTTGATACAAAATATCATCTTCATCTTCAAGCCGAATCACATTTAGCAACGTTTCAAGCCTGATTACAAATTTGCCCCAATCTATGCTTGTTTCTTGTGTTCTTCCTCTGATTTTCTCAAATTCTTGGTTAAAATCTATAATTAAATCTCTGTTGCCTTCTATAATCGTAATACTTTCGTGGTTCGACTGTGCCTTACGAGTCCAATTATAAGAGCCAAAAACCAAGATTTCATCATCAATGATACAAAACTTGTTGTGCATCAAAGGAGCTTTTTCGGAATCATTGCCAATAAACGTTACACTACCACCAAACTGATTCAGTTGCCCATAATTGATACTCGATTCGTGGTTAATAAAATTATTGGCCAACAAAAGTTCTATTTTTACTCCTTTTTTTGCTTTTGATAATAGAATATCAAACAATTGGCTATCGGTAAACCACGCCACTGCTATTCGGATTTGATATTGAGCAGATTGAAGAACCTCAATGATTTCGGATTGGATATTTTCAAAGTATGCGTGGGTTTTCATGCAGGAATTTGACGTTTTTATTGATGATGCAATTTAGAAAAAGTTATAGAAAAAAACGCTTTTTTTTGTACTCAATTTGCTACAAAAGTGCGATATAAGTAGGGGGAAAGTTTCTTACATTTATCTTGCATTGCACTTGGCAATTACTTTAACTTTGGATAAAAATAATTTTAAAAACCGATTAAAGCACAACTATTATAGCATTAGACCCCAACATTTTATTCTCAATTTACAATGAATTAAAAGATAAAATTCTTCTTATGGATTGGATAATATTTAACCAAAGATTATTCAATTACAAGGATAGAGTACAAAGTAAATTTGATAGTGAAAACCCTGAAAACCAGGGGGATTTTAAAATTTATTCCCTAACAGAATTATTTGAGCTACAAGAAAATGTTAAAAATTCCAAAACTATTCGAGTAGTAAAGGATGGTTTTAGAATCGCCCAAAAGTAAAGTATTTTCAAGTTCTAAATCTTACCTCTCTCGTATATTGTGCGAGAGAGGATAATTAACTTTTTGTAATTATCTCTTTCATCAAAAACTATGAATAATAAACAATCTTTTAATGCAATTAGCTATTCTAAACATTATACAGGTATCAACCCCATTTTGCATACTTATATGCCAATAAATATACTCAGTTTAAAGAGTTTGATGAATGGTGATTTGTTTTTCAACCAACCTGCAAATTTTAATGACCCTTATGACTGTTACCCTTTCGATGAAATAAGGCTGAGTAAAACAGATATTCAAAATTATAGAAATAGCTGTGAAGAAACCCTAATAAACAGTAATTTATTAGATAAGTTCAATAAAAATCCTTCTAATTATATTAAAAATGAGCTAAATAAAGTTCTAAAAAATATCGGAGTGAAATGTTTTTCTAAAAATGACAATCAGATGCTTATGTGGAGCCATTATGCTGAAAAACATCAAGGAATATGCCTTACATTTGTTGCATTAAAGGATAAAGAGTTCTTCAATGGTACAAGTGTAACTTTTAAAGGAGAAAGGATTGAAAAATGCTCAGCAGGATATTTAGAAAACAATATTTATGAAGTTGAATACCCTGAAGAGTTTGTACCATTCGATTATGCACAAGAAACAAAATTTGGTTTAGACTTAGAGATTAGGAAAATACAATACGCACTTGGAGTTAAATCAGAGAACTGGAAATACGAAGAAGAAATCCGTATTGTTAGCTCTTTGCATAAAACTAATGGAAAATTTGAACAAAATATCAAATACAAAAAAGAAGCCCTAACTGCAATAAAATTTGGTTTAAAATGCAATGAAAATGACATTAATATGGTTAAGAAAATTGTAGAAAATAGTGAATATCATCATATTGAGTTTTTAAAAGCTCAGCTTGTTCATCCTAAAAATAAAGGCTATGGAATAGAATTTAAGCCTATTTAGGTATTTACTCTTCGTAATACTCTGTTCCTTTTTTGTCGATATAAAAGAATTTGTGATTCTTTTTAACTTTTACTAAACCTTCTGAAAAGGAACCATGCACAAAGCCAAAGTATTCAGAAATATCATAAATAAATGATATGACTTCATTCCCTTTTTTATCAATAAATCCCCATTTGTTGTTTTTCCTAACAGCTGCAAAACCTTCTGAGAAACTTTCACAATAGTCATAAATTATCGGAATTACTTCATTCCCTTTTTTATCAATAAATCCCCATTTATTGTTTTTCTTAGCAGCTGCAAAACCTTCTGAGAAACTTCCACAATAGTCATAAATTATCGGAATTACTTCATTCCCTCGTTTATCTATAAACCCATATTTTTCATTTTTGTAAACATTGGCTAAACCTTCCGAAAAATCATACGCATAATCATAAATAAATGGTATGACCATATTTTCTTCTCGATCAAGAAAACCATATTTACCATTTTTCTTAACTTTTCCTAAGCCATAATAAAACATCCTTCCTGGTAGTGGTGCAATTTCATTTCCTGTTTTATCAATTTCTACCCATTTATCATTTATTTTAACTTGGGCTAAACCTCCTGCAACTAAAGTGGCATCATAAATAAATGGAATAACTACAGTTCCTGTTTTATCAATACCCCCCCATTTATCATTTATTTTAACTAGGGCCCAACCTTCTTTAAAGTCATGGAAATCATCATAAATAAATGGAATAACTACATTTCCTATTTTGTCAATAAAACCATATTTACCTTCTTTTCCAACGCCCTTTAATCCTTGAGAAAAACCAATTTCTTGATCAAAGTTCAAAATTGATTGATAAATAAGAGGTATAACTTTATTCCCTTCCATATCAATAAAGCCAAACAAACCATACTTTACTTCTACTCTTGCTAAGTTCTCTTTAAAAAGTTCAACCTCACTATACTCACACTCGATAACAATCTCTTTCTTCCGATTACAAAAGCCCCATTTATCCCCTTTGCGATAAGGTATCAATTCAGGCAAACCAAGTGGATTGTCATCTTCGAGTAACTTATCGGTAATCGCTAAAGCCCTACAAAGTTTTTGTAGGCTTTGTGGGGTGGTTTTTATGAGGGCATTTTGCATAGTTTTAATGTTTTGTGGCTATCAAACCCTATTCTTAGAATCAATAATAATAGTTACGGGGCCATCATTGAGCAGCGAAACTTTCATATCTGCACCAAAAGTGCCAGTTTCGATGGGTTTTCCTAAATCAAACTCTATTTGAGTAATCATTTTTTCGTAAAGTGGAATGGCTATTTCGGGGCGAGCAGCTTCAATAAACGAAGGTCTATTTCCTTTTTTTGTACTTGCGTGAAGCGTGAATTGGCTAATCAAAAGAATATTTCCATCAACTGATTTTAGGTCGAGATTCATTCGTCCTTCTTCATCGCCAAAAACTCGTAAGCCTACGATTTTCTTAGAAAGCCATTCAATATCTTCTTGGGTATCGGTATGGGTAATGCCTAATAACACCATAAATCCTAAGTCAATTTGACCTTTTATTTCATCCTCAATCGTTACTGAGGCTTGAGAAACTCTTTGTATAATTGCAATCATAATTTTTTTTACCACAAAGACACAAGGAGCACAAAGGTACACTGAGAAGATGCTAAGTGAATCTTAGTGTACTTAGTGTCTTCGTGGTTAGTTTTTTATAAATGTAACAACAAATCGGCAATCATTAAATATGTACCGATACCAATAATATCGTTGGCAGTTGTGATGAATGGCCCCGATGCAATGGCAGGATTTATGCCCAATCTATCGAGCAAAAGTGGCGTTACTGTTCCTGTAAAAGAAGCTAAAATCACGACCGAAAGTAATGATAAACAAACCACAAAAAACAGTTGAGTTTCGCCACTGACGTAAATATAAAGTCCTGCTAATGAGCCAATTATCAAACCATTAACGAGAGCAACCAAGATAATTTTGAATAAACGTTGACCTAAACTTGTAGTAATACCTGACTTTTCAGCGAGACTTTGCACAATCAAAGAAGAAGTCTGAATGCCCACATTTCCGCCCGTCGAACCCATGATTGGAATAAAAGCTGCCAATGCCGCTACTTTTTTGAATTCATCTTCAAAACTTCCGATAACCGTTGCGGCCAATAAACTACCAATTACGCCCACAATCAACCATGGCAAACGAGCTTTTGCTAAATCCCAAACGCTATCATCTTCCTCCGCCTCGCCCGTAATACCCGCCATTACCTGAATATCCTCTTCAGCTTTATCGGTTATAAAATCGACCACGTCATCAATCGTGATTCGCCCCAACAAACGCCCTAAAGTATTCACAACTGGAATCGCATCAAGGTCATAACGCTGCATGATTTCGGCTACTTCCTCAGCTGGACGAGTTGTTTCTACATAAACTATATCTTCATCTAAAATATTCTCAATTTTGGTGTTTTTACGAGCCAAAATAATGCGTTTCAACGAAACAATTCCTTTCAGTTTTTGCTCATCATCAACCACATAAACGGCATAAACTTTCTCTACATCTTCGGCCTGACGACGAATTTCTTCTACACATTCGCTAACAGTCCAATTGGCGTTTACTTTTATCAACTCTTTTTGCATCAAACCGCCTGCTACGTCTTCTGGATAATGTAACATATCCAAAATAAATCGTGCTTGCTCTCGGTCTTCAATGAGAGCAATTACTTTTTCACGTACCTCAATTGTTTGCTCATTGAGTAAATCGACGGCATCATCTGAATCAAAAAGATTGACGTATTTAGCAATTTCTTCTACCGTAAAACGCTCTTTTATGAAACGTTTGCGGTCGTCAGGCTCAATATGCGACAAGATTTCAGCCCCCATCTCAGTATCGACGAGTGTCATCAAATAATGAGCGGGTTCACCATCAAGTTCGAGCAAAATACTGGCAATATCGGCCGGGTATAACTCTTCCATCTCAGTCTTGAGCAAGTTTTCGTCTTTTTGCTCAATAGCTGTTTCTAATTTCTCTAAATACTCTTTGGTTAGCTCGAAAGTTGTCATTTTTTTCAATTATTAATGAACAATTATCAATTAGTATCGTGCGAGGTTCCGCTTATCAATGAACAATTATCAACGAATAAAGAATCGTTGAATGATAAAATTGTTAATTGATAATTGGTAATTGAGTGAAATTTTCCTCAAACAAATTTGTCAATAATACAAAATCAGCCACGCCCAATTGCTCGGCTCTTTTATTAAGTAGTTCATGCTCAAAATTCAATCCGATTGGTTTTAGTGCATTGCGAAGCGTTTTTCGGCGTTGATTGAAACCCGCTTTCACGACCTGCTTGAATTTCTTTTCGTTGCAATCTAGTTTTGCAACATTATTTCTTCTTAAACGAATAATTCCCGAATCAACTTTTGGCGGTGGAATAAATGCTTCGGGATAAACCGTAAAACTATATTCAATATCATAATAAGCCTGTAAAAACACACTCAAAATGCCATAATCTTTCTTTCCAGGCCCAGAAGCGATGCGTTGAGCGACTTCTTTTTGGAGCATACAAACAATTTCCTGCACCAAATCTTTGTAGTCCAAAACCTTGAAAAATATCTGCGAAGAAATATTATAGGGCAAATTTCCAATGATACCAAAAGGTTCATTTTTGAAAAGTTCGGCAAGATTCATCTGCAAAAAATCTTCAGAGAAAACACGACCTTTGAGCATCGGAAAATGTTCGTTTAGATAAGTCACCGATTCACTGTCAATTTCTACCACGAAAGTTTCGCAGTCTGTTCTTTCAAGTAAATATTGAGTCAAAACACCCATTCCCGGGCCAATTTCCAATACTTTATTATAACTATTATGCAACGATTGCAGATTGACTATTTTTTGAGCGGCATCCAAATCTTTCAAGAAATGTTGGCCGAGATGCTTTTTTGCTTTTACTTTTTCCATAGGTCAAAATTACGACTTTTTTTTCGAGATACGAGACATGAGACAAAAGACAAGAGATTAAAAAAACAATATGTTGTTCATTTGACTTCTTCTCTTGTCTTTTGTCTATTATCGCTCGTCTCAATAATTGTCGAGTAAAAATGCTCATTTATAGGCTTCTACGTCTTAGATGTATATTTATTGATAAAATCTCACTTTTGATGATTTACTTTGTATTACCATATCTATTCAAAACTCAATCTTAATGAAATCTTTTTTACTCGCTTTTAGCCTATTTATTTTTTCTCAAAATCTACTTTTTGCTCAATCAGGCATTAAAGCCCAAGTAAAAGGAAAAATAGTTGATGCCACCACCAACGAACCCCTCAGTTTTGCAAGTATCAGAATCTCGAATAGTGTTGATAATAAACTTGTTACAGGAAACATCACAAACGACAAAGGCGAATTTTCGATTCCTGCACCGTTCGGAAATTATGTAGTTGAGGTTGAATATATGGGCTATAAAAACACCAAAACTTCCAGTTTTTCGGTAACAAAAGAAAATCCAATGTATGATTTTGGAATCATAAAATTAACTTCTTCTGCCAATGCTTTGAAAGAAGTAGTGGTTCAAGCCGAAAAGAGCTCGATGGAAATGAAACTCGATAAAAGAGTCTTTAATGTCGGGAAAGATTTAGCCAATGCGGGCGGTTCGGCTTCGGATATTTTGACAAATATTCCATCAGTTTCGGTTGACCCCGACGGTGGCGTAAAACTCCGTGGTAGCGATAACGTCAGGATTTTGATTGATGGAAAACCGTCTGGTTTGGTGAGTTTCAAAGGTGGTGCAGGTTTACAATCGCTGCAAGCCAGTATGATTGAGAGAGTGGAAGTTATCACCAATCCATCGGCAAGATACGAGGCTGAAGGCATGGCGGGGATTATCAATATTGTACTAAAAAAAGATCAAAAACAAGGATTTAATGGCTCTTTTGATATTATTACGGGGCAACCTGTCAATTATGGTGGAGCGGCTAACATTAATTATCGCCGTCGCAAAGTCAATTTTTTTGTCAATTACAGCATTGCATATAATATCCGCCCGAATATTTCTTCGGTTAATCAAGTACGCCAAAGTAATGATACCACGTTCTTTTTAAAGCAAAAGAATAATGGTACACTCACAGGTTTTAATACCAATATTAGAGGTGGACTTGATTATTTTTTCAACGATAAAAATACATTTACGGCTTCGTATCTTTATCGCAGAAGCAAAGCTCGACGAATCACCAATTTACGCTACGAAGATTATGTTTTGAGAGACAATAATCTTACTGGAATAAGCAAACGTAAACAAGACGAAAAAGAAACCGAACCAAACTCCGAATACGTTTTAAGCTACAAGAAAACTTATGTCAAAAAAGGTCAAGAGTTAAATGCCGAAGTGCGTTTCTTAGATAATTGGGAAAGTTCCAACCAACTTTTCACCCAAGAATTTTTCACACCAAGCGAAACACCGATAAATTCAAAATCTTTGATTCAAAACTCACTCAACGATGAATATGAAAAGCAATATTTACTTCAAATTGACTATGTGCAGCCAATCGGTAAAGAAGGTAAATTTGAAACAGGTGCAAGAAGTAGTTTTAGAGATATGGTAAATGATTATGTAGTAAATCAGAAAAATGAAGCTGGGCAGTTTGTGGTTGTGCCTGGACTAAAGAACTATTTCATTTACAAAGAAGATATTCATGCCGCCTATGCTATTTTGGGAAATAAAACCAAACAGTTTTCGTACCAAGCTGGGCTAAGGGCTGAGTGGACAAATGTAAAAACAACGCTCCGGGAAACCAATGAGGTAAACCCAAGAAAATACTCAAATTTGTTTCCAAGTGTGCATTTAACTTATGCTTTGCCAAAAGACAACTCACTTCAAGTGAGTTATAGCCGTCGAGTTCGCAGACCTTTTTATAATGATTTAAGTCCATTTTCTACTTTTTCGGATAGCCGAAATTTCTTTAGCGGAAACCCCAATCTAAACCCAGAGTTTAGTAATGTTTATGAGATTGGTCACATCAAATATTTTGAAAAAGGCTCATTGGGTTCGTCCGTTTATTATCGTGACACAGATGGAAAAATTGAACGTATTCGAAGAGTAAACTCCACAGGTTTTGCAACTACTCGTCCCGAAAACCTATTAGCTGAGCAAGCTTACGGAGTTGAATTTACTAGTCAATTTACGCCCATAAAATGGTGGAAACTTGATTTTAATTTTAATCTTTTTCATGCCGAAATTGATGGTAGCAATATCGACAAAAGCTATTTTCGTGAAACCAACAGTTGGTTTGTTCGACAAAGCTCAAGGTTTTCATTACCAAAAGGCTTAGACGTACAATTAAGAGCTAATTACGAAGCCAAACAAAAGACTGTTCAAGGCACTCGTCTCCCACTTTATTATTTCGATTTATCGGCCAGTAAAGATATTCTGAAAGGCAACGGAACGCTTAATTTCAGTGTGCTTGATGTATTTAATACCCGAAAATTTAGAAGTATCACTGAAGGCACAAATTTTAGCACCGAAAGCAGCGGACAATCTAGAAGACGTCAGTTTAACCTAACACTTAACTACCGCATAAAGCAGACAAAAGGTGCTGGAAAAGGTAAAAAGTTGGAGTTGGAGGGTTGATGATTCCAAGATTTGACAACTTTTGAACGGTAAGGCGTTTCATAAGCTGTAAAATCTAATCAAAATCTTCTTATATTTACTGAATCATTTATTCTATTTTTTTAGGGTATGCTCACAGAAAAATCCAACGAAGAACTTTTGTACGAAATCGAAAAGTTAAAAGTACAACTTTCACAAACTGAACACCAACAAAGCATCGATCAGCTACAAGATTTGGTAGATAATACCTCTGAAATCATTATGCTGCTTTCGCTGAGTGGGCGTTTTTTGTTTGTTAATACTGCTTTTCGTGATACATTTGGGTATTCTGATGTCGAACTTTCGCAACTTACCTTACGTGAATTACTTCACCCACAATTTGCCGATGAAACCCTCGAAACCCTCCAAAGAATTAAAGATGGAGACGAGCAAGTAGTTGATTTTCAGACAGTTATTAGAAATAAAGAAGGGAAAAGAGTCTATCTACTGGGCGATATTAGTTGTAGATTCGAGAATGGTAAACCTACGGCTTTTCGGTGCCTGTTTCGGGATATTACCCAACGCAGACGTGCCGAAAAAGCTCAACAGCTTTATTATACCATCGCTCAACTCAACCTCAACACGCCAAATTTACAAGAGTTTTTGACGCAAGTTCATGCCGAATTGCAGAAAAATATACAGGCCAACAACTTTTTTGTGGCTCTTTTTGAACCAGAGGAAGGCACAATTCATTTTCCCTATTTTATTGATGAATATTCCGAAACCGAAGAAAATTATCACAGACGAAAACTCGGAAATGGCATTGTCGAATATTCAATGGTACAAAATAAACCATTATTTTTATCAAATGAAGACATCAAAAAACTTGTCGAAATTGATAAGATTTATTTCTACGGTTCGTCACTTCCCGAAGTCATGCTTTGTGTGCCGCTTCATGTTGGTGACCGCACTACAGGCGTAATTGGAGTAAAATCTTACAGTGACCGTAATAAGTTCAATATCAGAGACTTAGAGTTACTCGAGTTCGTTTCTGGGCAGGTGGCTGTTGCACTTGTTCGTAAACAAAAAGAAGAAGATTTAGTTCGCCAAACCTCTCGTTTAAACGCCATCTTTGATAGCAGTTCTCATGTAATCTGGACGGTAAATCAAAAACGCCAGTTGAGTTCTTTTAATAAAAATTACATCAATCTGATTCAACGAAATTTAGGTACGCTTCCCGAAATCAATATGGGCATCGAAAAGCTTGGTTGGAAACTTATTTCACCAGAAGACCGTCCTATTTTGCGGGAAAAATATAACGATGCTTTCACAGGAATACCGCAATATTTCGAAATGCATTGGGGAAACATTGACGGCGGAGATGATTGGTATGAATTTTACCTAAACCCCATTCTTTCATCCGAAAATGGTCAGGTTAAAGAGGTTTCGGGAATTGCACAAAACATTACGGATAAGAAGAATTCAACAATTACTCTTCAAAAAAGCGAGCAGAAATTTAGGGATACCATTGAATCATTCATAGATATTTATTACCGAACCGATTTGGCAGGAAATATCACCATGATTTCGCCTTCAGTATTGACCCACACGGGCTATTCACTGGAAGAAGTGATGGGTAATAAAGTTGATAAATTCTTTGAGAATGCCGTTGATAGTTCAAAAAATATCAAGAGATTACTTAAAGCAGGAAGCATTACAAATTTTGATGTAATTGTGAAGCGTAAAAATGGCGAACTCCGCCAATTTATGCTCAATATCCGAATGATTAAAGATGCCAAAGGGATTCCAGTTGAGGTAGAAGGTGTGGCTCGTGATATTTCAGAATTGAAAAAAACTGCTGAGGAGCTGCTGATTGCAAAGGATGAAGCAGAACGCTCGCTAAAAGTAAAAGAACGTTTTTTGGCAAACATGAGTCACGAAATTCGTACCCCGATGAATGGCGTAATAGGAATGATTGATTTGATGTACGAAACTCCACTTAACCCCGAGCAAAAAGATTATGTACAGACCATCAAAAAATCGTCGGAAACTTTACTGACGATTTTGAATGATATTCTTGATCTATCGAAAATCGAAGCGGGTAAAATGGATTTGCATAATGCTCCACTTGATATTAATGAAATCTTGGAGCGATTGGTGGCACTTTTCCGCCAACGAGCCATCGAGAAAAACAATAAATTGGTTTACAAAATTGCAGAAGATGTTCCCGCTTATTTAATTGCCGACCAAACCCGTTTGTTACAAATTTTCTCGAATCTTACATCAAATGCCCTCAAATTTACCGAAAACGGCGATGTAACTATCTCATTATCAAGAATTTCCTCGAATGGAAAAATCCATGTTTTGAAAGGAGAAATAAGCGATTCAGGAATCGGAATATCGGAAAAAGACCAAAAATTATTATTTGGAGCCTTCCAACAAGTTGATAATTCGACAAAAAAATCTTTCGGTGGAACTGGACTCGGCTTAGCAATCTCTCGTGAGCTTTGTAAATTGATGAAAGGCGATATGGGGGTGGTTTCGGCACATGGAAAAGGTAGTACATTCTGGTTTACTATCGAAGTACGCTCAACAACAATAAGCCCGACCTTAAGCGAGAATAACGAGAATGAAATCAAATTAACTAATTTTTTCAAGGGATATTCACCGAAAATCTTGTTAGTTGACGATAACCAAGTAAACCGAAAAGTAGCTTCTGAGATTCTATTAAAATCTGGTTGTGAAGTAATTACGGCAGATAGCGGAGCAAAAGCTATTGCAATTTTTGGTGAAAAATATGGCTTCGACGTCATTTTCATGGACATTCAGATGCCCGAAATGGATGGTATCGAAACCACAAAAAAAATGCGACAATTATATGGAAATGCACTCCCAAAAATAGTTGCTATGACCGCCTACTCAATGCAACACGACCGCGAAAGATTTTTGAGCGAAGGTATGGACGATTACGTTCCGAAGCCAATCCGTGCATCTATTTTGATTCAAAAAGTAAATGAACTTGTACCAAACAGTAAAGCAAAAGTTGAAGTTTTAGAGGTAGTTACATCTACTAAAACTATAAGAGAAACAGTCATTTCAAACAGTCCAATAAACCCTGAATTTCAAGTTTTTGATATGCAAATTGTCAACCAATTAAAAGAAATGGTGGGTGAAGAAATGCTGATTTCGGTCTTTGAAGATTTTGAACGTGAAGCCGAAGAACAAATTCAGAACGCCAAAAATGCTTATCCCAATGATGTAAAAATCATTCAACAAGAACTACATACCCTAAAAGGAAATTCGGGAACGATTGGACTTGCTCGCATCCATGACATTACCCAAATCATTGAAGTCCCTTCAAAAACAGGTGATTTAACTCATTTTCAAGCAAATTTGGTATTTTTGGAGGGAGAGTTTAAGGTTTTTAGAGAAAAGTATAAGACTTTATTTTAAGTAATCAGAAAGAGTTAAAGCAAATATTTGGCACTAAGAACTGAGACAAAATACGGTTCGCCACAGCGATAAAAGCTTGATTACCAACAAAATACTCAACATCTTAATATCCTTTATTTTCGTTTCGGTACATACGGCTACAGATATAAAATAGAAAAAGCCTATCCTGCAATTTGCTAGATAAGCTTTTTCTGTGATTTCTCTCAGATTAATTAAAGAGCTGGAATTCTCAATACTTGACCTGGATAAATTTTATCTGGGTGAGAAAGCATAGGCTTGTTTGCTTCAAAAATCACAGGATATTTCATCATATCGCCGTAGTATTCTTTCGCAATTTTAGATAGAGAATCGCCACTTACAACTGTATGAAATTGAGCTTCTGGCTCTGGATTAGCTACTACTATTTGGTTATCAACTACATGTACACCTTCAACGTTTCCAACTGCTAATGCAATTTTCTCTGCATCTTCTTGGCTATCTACTTCACCATCTAAGGTTACAGTATCACCAGCAATTTTAATAGTAAGAGCGTTGAACGGCAAAGCAAGTTTTTGAACGTGAGCCAACAAAGCACTTGCTTTCAACACTTCTTTTTCTGCTACTGGAGCTGCCTCTTCTTTGTGTCCGAAAATTTTTTCGCCCACACCTTTAAAAAATGACATTAATCCCATTTTGTGTAATTTTTGTTTTGGAGTAAATAAAATTTAATTATCACAAATGTATTAAAAACTTAGTTTCCGCAAAATAAAAAATATTTTTTTGACGAATTTATTTGCTTTTCACTAACAAACTCAGCTACCTTTTACATTTTCAAATATACTGACGAAAGTTATTGCGAAAGTAACAATATAAGTATTCCACGGTCAATAGTCGACAGTTCACACTAACATAAAACACTATCTATCAATTTTTTATGAAAAACAAATTTATCGATTAAATATTTCAACTGCTAATATATTTTTTCGCTGAAAAATAATTACTTTTATCACAAATAAAAATATTTAAAATTTTGATAGTATGAATTTTGCATTGTTTTTTTCACATAAAATCATAAAAAATTCCATTGAAATAAGTGAAAAAGAATTTAGCTATTGATGAAAATTATCCTTGCATTAACTGCAGTATCGCTCGTAATTATGACGATAGCCTGTAAAACTTCAGACGAAAATATTACCCCAACTACTAATGCAACTAATAACTCGACTAATACAACAATACAAGTAAAACTATATAGCCAAGGAAATATGATACGTTTGCACGGTTAACGCAAAAAAATTCGGCAGGTATAGTAGTCAAGACCATTGGAAAATGGCTTCCGACCAAAACACAAATAAAAGCATATTGAGACGGACTCTAAACAACAACTTTATTGCGTGCTTTTAATAAAATCATGGCCGATATAAACACATTGAATAATTGTAACAGAATAATGACAACCGAAGTTATAGCCGAAGCAGTATTTGGTTTTAGGCCACGAACTTTAACACGAATTGGTCATTGGTCATGTTGAAAATAAAAAGTCGATAATGATACCAGTGATGAATAGCAATTATTACGATTTTAATAGTTTTTCGATTCTGGATAAACGAATTATACAAATTTTGTCTTAAAATTGAGTAAAACAAGGAAACACCGAAGCAAATAATAGTGCTGTGATAAAGGAATAAACAGCAGAGTAAAATGACAAATACCTGACTATCAATGATATAAATAAAATATAAGGGCAATATTAAAATTTAGAATTTATATAATAACAATAGTCAAAAAATATTTTCGTTAATTTACTACTAAATTACAAACATATTTAAAATTATGAAATTCAATCTATCATTATTTGCACTTGTTGCCTTTTTAGGTATTTCGATAAGCAGCTTTGCACAATCGGAAGATGAAGCGATTAAAGAGACACTCAATAACTACCTAGATGGCGGTGCTGTGGGCGATACTGCTCGCTTAAATCGTGCTTTTTTTAATTTTGCCAACTTGCGAAATTTGAGTAAGGAGGGTAAAGTTTCAGAAATGGCTGTTAAAAAATTCATTGCGTCTGTGCCTGCGGGTGGAGCAAAATGGACAAGTAAAATTGTAAATTATAGCTATGCCGGCACAGCCGCTACTGCTGTAACTGAAGAGGAATTGCCAACTTTCAAATTCGTTGATTTCTTGAATCTCTTGAAAATCAATGGCGAGTGGAAAATCGTAAGCCGTGTGTATTCAAGAGTTGAGAAAAACGTTGCAGTTATTTCTTCAAGCCCAAGGGTTGGTAGTTTATCCACTGCACAATCGGTCGCACCTGGAAAAGGTAATTCAACAACAAAAAAACCAACTACAAAGCCAAAGCCTTCGGATGATGGATGGAAGTAATATTTGTAAACTGTTGATCATCCGTAAGTCAATAAAAAGCATAGAATTCAGTAGAAATGTTGGCTTTTGTGCTTTTTTTTCACTCTAAATTTTTGATAAAAACGCTGTTACCACTTTCGCACTTTCGGTTGGATTTTCAAACATTCCTGCGTGAGCTACGCCATCCAAAATCTCACTTTGGCTATTTTTCAATAAAGAAATTTGCTCTAAAGCAGCAATTTTTGGCACAAAATTGTCTTTTTCTCCTGCTAAAATCATAATTGGATAATCGGCTTCTTTTAAAACAGCGGTCTTATCCACTCGCCCACGCATCGCATTTTGGGCATTCATCAATGCTTCTTTTGGCAAATATGAATACCTTTCAATTTGCTTTTCGATAAAATCGGCGTTTTTCTTCTTAAATTTTTCAGTAAACATATTCGGGTAGAAACTTTTAATAAATTTAGCCGTGCCTAGTTGTTCAATCACACGGGAGGTTTTGAATCTGATTTCTTTTCGCTCATCGTTATCTGCATAAGCTGATGAATGAAATAGCCCCAAACCCAAAACTTCTTTCGAGAATTTTTCTGCAAAAGCTAAAGCAATATATCCGCCCATCGAGTGCCCAATCAATACGCATTTGTCTATTTTATTTTCTACTATAAAAGTATCTAACCATAATGTATAAGCTTCCATGCTTTCACAATCAGTTATTAATGCGTAGTCAGGACAAAAATAAGTATGTTCACTGGGAAGAAGTTGCAGAAAATCGACCCAAACAGTAGAATCTTCACCAAAACCATGTAAGAAAATAACATTCATTTTTAAAAGATTTTTTACAGAAATCTACAAAAAAAAGTCTCATTTTGTAAACAAAATGAGACTTTTTCAAATAAATAGGTTTAAAATTAAGCAACCAATTTTAACTGATAAAACGCCGAACGCTCAAACATACTTTGGGCATAATCAAGCGTAAGTGTAAATTTCTTTATTGATTTGTCTGAAGGAATTTCATACATAATATCGGTCATTATTGCCTCACAAACCGAGCGTAAACCTCTTGCACCAAGTTTATACTCCATTGCTTGGTCAACGATAAACTCTAATGCTTCATCCGAAAAGTCGAGTTTTACATCTTCCATCGCAAAAAGTTTTTGGTATTGTTTCACCAAAGCATTTTTAGGCTCAGTCAAGATTCTGCGAAGAGCCGAGCGGTCGAGCGGATAGAGGTAAGTCAATAAAGGCAAACGGCCAATCAACTCAGGAATCAATCCAAATGATTTCAAATCTTGTTGGGACACAAAACGCAACAAACTCGTATCACTCGAAAGGTCAATTGTTTTACCGTTGTTCGAGAAACCAATCGGACGATTATTCATTCGTTTTCCGATGTGGCGGTCGATACCATCAAATGCTCCTCCACAAATAAAAAGAATATTTTCGGTGTTTATCTGAATCAGCTTTTGCTCAGGGTGCTTACGTCCGCCTTGCGGTGGCACACTCACAATTGAGCCTTCCAATAATTTCAAAAGTCCTTGTTGGACACCTTCGCCACTCACATCGCGAGTAATAGAAGGGTTATCTCCTTTTCGAGCAATTTTGTCGATTTCATCAATATAAACAATGCCACGCTCAGCTAATTCTACGTTAAAATCGGCTGCTTGTAACAAACGGCTCAAGATACTTTCAACGTCTTCACCAACATATCCGGCTTCGGTAAGTACCGTTGCATCGGCAATTGCAAATGGCACTTGAAGCACCTTTGCAATCGTGCGAGCCAAGTATGTTTTGCCAGTCCCAGTTTCGCCAACCATAATAATATTAGACTTTTCAATCATAACATCATCTTCACGTTTTGGTTGTGTTAAGCGTTTATAATGGTTATATACAGCCACACTCAATACCTTTTTGGCCTCATCTTGCCCGATAATAAATTGGTCAAGGTGGTTTTTGAGTTCCACTGGTGGTCTTAAATCAAACTTTGGCAACTCTGATTTCTTTTTCTTTTCTTTTTTCGGCGGAGTTACTCCCCCATTCAATTCTTGTTGTACTAATTGAAAACCCTGTTCGACACAAAAATTACAGATATTCGCTTCTGACCCAGATATTAATAATTCAACTTCGTTTTTACGTCTGCCACAAAAAGAGCAATAGGCTTGTCCAGCATTCATTCGAGCGTATTTTTTTTATTTATCTCACAAAAATACGAAAAAACTTTGGGTTTAGGTACTAATGTATAATGAAGAATGTAGAATTAAGAATGCAACACAATACAATTTAAAGGAGTCTTAAAAAATTCATCAAAAAAAGTTGCTCGAATATCAAGGGGCGTTTCAAATCTAAGCCCTAACAACTTAAAAATCAGTCAATAATAATCAATAATCATTCTGTCCAAAGCCAAAATTCGCTTGGCGTACTCTGGTGGTAAAAGGGCTTGTTTTAAGAATTTATCGCAGTTAATTTTTTGTGTGAATTTATAAAGTAGCAGAAAAGGCTTCAAAACCGAAAAACGAGACATTGATAATAAATTTCTTGCCCGAAATGGCACTACAAGTTTTTGCCCTTCCCGTAAAATCAAATATCGGAATAAGCCTAAATGTTTGCGGTATTGCTGGTATAAATCATCGGTTAACGCACTTTTAAGTAAGTTTTCTTTCAAATGCTGTTCACGAACATCCAGCCAATCGATATGATTACGGGGTAAATCTTTTAAGCCCATTCGCTCTCCTACACTATTGAAAACATCGAATATTTCTTCTTTTTCGACATCAGTCAGTTTTCTTTCGAGCAATTCAAAGGCCGAAATTGAGTAATGAATGAGCATAAAAAGTACATCACGATACGCCCAATCGGGAATCTTCATTCCCCTACTTTGTTCAACTGATTGATGAATCGCAGTGATTTTATCAATGGCTGCAAGAGCAGTTTTTTCATCCGAAAAAATAATTTGTTGAGCATAAACCACCGTTGAAAATAACCTGCCAATCGGGTCAGCGGGAAGTTTGCCAGTAAAATAGAGCCAATCTACGGCCTTATTTAATGAAAATTCGGCTGCTGCTCCACCAAAAATAAACAAAATGGTATCGGCACTGCTCCAAATTTTACGAACGATTGAGTTTTTATGTGCAAAATTCATGGGTTCTTTAATTATGATTTTTTAAGTTAAGCCTTACTCAAACCCAAGGTTTTTTTATCAAACAGAAAAACTGCAAAAATGCCTAATGTATAAGCAAAAACATCTCGCCAATCGAACGAACTACCCAAAACTATGGCTATAATTTTGTATTTTTCTAAGCCAATAAGCTTCACAAAATTACAGTACTGCAAGAATTCAAGCAAATAGGCGATACCGAGTGAAACAAAAGCCAAGTTTAAATCAGACATAAGCAAAAAGGTTTTCAGCAGAAAAAACAAGGCTATAACGGCCAAGAAATCTCCAAAAAACGGACGAATAATGGCATCATCAATCCAAAGAGCGATTCCAACTTCTACCAAAAAAAGTAGCAGAAAAATGACGAACGGTTTTAGTTTAAATGTAAACATAAGATTTTTTTGTAGAACAGGTTTGTAACCTGTCAATTTATCAGGTTCATTGAATATAAGTTCTCAGCTTTACAGGTTGCATACCTGTCCTACCATTTTGAAATTTCATTATAAAAACGGCAAAATCTTGTTCCATTTTAAATAATCATTTT
>CAMAQF010000017.1 GCA_945860265.1 Emticicia agri
TAGGTCTGCTTTTTCAATGACTAAAATATCAGAACTTGATTCAGATTTATTCGGTGAATTTAGAATGAAGGTTTCCACCATAGGTTTTTCGTTGGCAATAGTCTCAATTTCTTCTACAAAAGATGCTCCTTTTTTTATCCAAGAAAAAATAGTCGAAATCTCGTTTCTGGTAAGTTGGGTTTTACCTTTGGGAGGCATGTGTTTGTCATTATCTTCTGGCAAAATTAAATGGGTAAATAAGATGCTTTTGTTTGGATTCCCAAGGCTCACAATACGCCCATTTTTGCCGCCTTTTTTTATAAAATCTTCCGAATCTAAGCGTAAACTACCTTTCTTTTTGCTGGCAGAATGACAGTTATAACACTTGGTTTTCAAAATCGGAATAATCTTATCTCGATACACAAATGTTTTTCTTGTAACGACATGATTCATGCTCTGCGTACTGTCAATACTTTCAAAAGAAGCTATTTTTGTGGTTTCTATGATAGTAGAAGATTTACTTTTAGAAGTAAAAAGATAAGCTTCTCCATGCGTGATATTTCCTCCAAAATGCCCTGTTATCGTCAAACAAACGATGGTTGCGGTTGCTAATATCCAACGATATTTTTTGAAAAAATAGGCTAAAAATCCAAGAATAGCGGTGCTGATACCCGTCCATTGGTGTTTGAAAATAGCATCGGTTTCGTATTCACCTGATTTGGCTAAAAACCAACCCGCTATACAAGCAAATACCGAAGAAAGTGTTCCTAAAAGTAGAGCTAAATCAATGGCAGCATTCATGTCAATTTTTCTGAATTGCTGTAAAATCATCATAATATAGGCAAAAATCACAATGCCGATGGGCAAATGCACAATGAGTGGATGTAAATGTCCGATTAATTCTGTTAGAAACATTTTTGTATTGGTACAAAGATTTTCTCAAAATTAATCAAATTTAAGTCACAGAAAAGAAAGTAGCAAGATTAGATTTTTTGTAGATAAAATAGGATAGAGTTGGTTTTTGGAAGTCAGTCTTTTATTCCTGACTTCCAATCTTTTATAACTTCCCTTTCAAGAAATCAGCAGTATAATTTCTTTCAAGTTTTATCATTGCTTCGGGCGTGCCTTCAAAAGTTAAATAGCCACCTTTTTCGCCACCATCTGGACCTAAATCAATAATCCAATCGGCCGATTTTATCACTTCCATATTATGCTCAATAATAATAACGGTATCGCCTTGGTCAACTAAAGCATTGATGGCTTTCAAGAGTTTTTTGATGTCGTGGAAGTGCAAGCCTGTTGTTGGTTCGTCAAAAACGAATAGTGTTTTGCCTTTATCAGCATTACCTTTGCTTAAGAAAAAGGCAAGTTTTACACGCTGTGCTTCTCCGCCCGAGAGCGTACTTGACGACTGCCCCAGTCGAATATAACCTAAACCTACATCTTGGAGCGGACGAAGTTTATCGGCCAATTTTGGCTCGGTCAAGCTAAAAAATTCAATGGCTACGTCAACGGTCATGGCCAAAATATCAGCAATATCTTTTTCATTATATTTTACTTCCAGAATCTCCTGTTTAAAGCGTTTTCCGCCACAACTCTCGCATTTTAAACGTACATCGGCCATAAATTGCATTTCAATTGTTTGCTCGCCTTCTCCTTGGCAGGCTTCACAACGGCCACCATCAACATTGAAAGAGAAGAAAGCTGGCTTATAATCTCGTGCTTTTGAAAGCTGTTGTTCGGCCATCATTTGACGAATGTAATCATACGCCTTGATGTACGTAACAGGGTTTGAGCGAGACGATTTACCAATAGGATTTTGGTCAATCATTTCAACCTGCGTGATGCGGTCGAGTGAACCAATCAAACCTGAATACTTTCCTGCCTCTTCGCTGTATTCGCCTTTCAATCGAGCAATGGCTGGAAATAAAATTTTACGAACTAAAGTTGATTTTCCTGAACCACTCACACCAGTTACGACTGTAAGTACGCCTAACGGAAATTTTACATCAACTTCTTTGAGATTATTTTCTCTTGCACCTTTCAGTTCGATAAAGTCAGTTGGTTTTCGGCGTTGAATAGGCACAGGAATTTGGTCGAATCCTGTTAAGAAATTGATAGTGTGGGAAATACTTTTTTCACTCGATGCTTTATTGATTTCCGCCCAACTTCCTTGAAAAATCAATTCTCCGCCAAGCGTTCCTGCATCTGGGCCGATATCGATAATTTGGTCGGCGGCACGCATAACTTCTTCTTCGTGTTCTACCACAACCACCGTATTACCCATGTTTCGCAGCGATTCCAAAACGCTTACTAGGCGTTGTGTATCTCGAGGGTGTAAGCCAATGCTTGGTTCGTCAAGAATATACATCGAACCAACTAAGGCACTTCCGAGGGAAGTTGCCAGTTTTATGCGTTGAAATTCACCGCCCGAAAGACTTGAAGTAAGGCGATTCAGAGTCAAATAACCCAATCCAACTCGCTCCATAAATTCGAGGCGACTATTTATTTCTATCAAAATTCTTTTTGAAACAGCTTTCTGATAATCTGGTAGCTGTAAACTTTTGAAGAAGTTAGCTAAATCAGAAATTGGCATCAACACCAAATCAACGATTGACGCTTTGCCGATTTTTACGTAGCTGGCATCTTTGCGTAGGCGTGAACTTCGACAATCAGGACAGTCAGTGCGACCTCGATAACGAGAGAGCATTACGCGGTATTGTACTTTATACACTTGACTCTCGATGTCAGAAAAAAAAGCATCTAGGCCTTGAAAATATTTGTTTCCTGTCCAAAGTAATTGTTGTTGTTCGGGTGTGAGGTCTTTGTATGAGCGGTGTATTGGGAAATCGCAACGAATACCATTTTTGAGCAAAGGTGCAAGCCATTCGCTCATGCGTTCGCTTCGCCACGGAGCAATCGCTCCTTCAAAAACTGATAAATTTTTATCTGGAACCACTAGTTCGGGGTCAATTCCCAGTACTTTGCCGAAACTTTCGCAACGTTTGCAAGCTCCAAAAGGATTATTGAAAGTAAAAAGATTTACACTTGGTTCTTCAAAAGGTATTCCGTCAAGTTCAAATTTATCAGAAAATGTAGTTCTTCTCTGCCCTCGACTTCGCTCGGTTATCGGAGGAGATGACTGCTCTCCAAGCGTAGTAGATTGCTGTTGGAGTGAAGCCGTTTGTTGCCCAGATGTACCTGATTGCTCCCCGAGCGTAGCCGAGGGCATAATTTCAACAATACATTCGCCTTCTCCCTCAAAAAAAGAGGTTTGCACTGAGTCTGAAAAACGAAATTGAGTGTCTTCATCGTTGTGCTTAACAACGTTTCGGTCAATCAGAATTTCTAATTCTTGATCTTTTGAAAGTTTTACTTTTTCTTCTTGGAGGTCCTGTATTTGCTTTATTTCTCCATCAACTACAACACGGGTATAGCCTTTTTGAAGTAAAAGCTCTAATTCTTTCTCTATTTTTCGACCTTCTTTTAATTTTAATGGTGTCAAAACCATCACACGAGTGCCTTCGTCATGCGAAAGAATGAAATTTACGACATCGGTTACTGTATCTTTTCTTACTTCTTGCCCAGAAACTGGAGAGTAGGTGATACCTGCACGAGCAAAAAGAAGTTTTAGATAATCGTATATTTCGGTCGTTGTACCGACTGTTGAGCGAGGGTTTTTGGTTGCAACTTTCTGTTCGATGGCAATCGCTGGCGAAACACCTTTGATATAATCTACTTCGGGTTTTTCCATACGACCCAAAAACTGACGAGCATACGAACTCAAACTTTCGACATACATTCGCTGTCCCTCGGCAAAGAGGGTATCGAACGCCAACGAAGATTTGCCACTTCCCGAAAGCCCCGTGACTACCACGAGTTTGTTGCGGGGAATTGCCACATCAATATTTTTGAGATTATTTACTTTTGCTCCCTTTATGATGATGTATTGCTTCGGGTCAAGGGTTTCGACGTCGGTATGATGCGTATTTTGGGTATTATTCATTCGGGTTTAAAAGAGTAGCTCGAATATATTTAACCTATTTATCGGTAATATAGTTTCGTTATTTTTGGATAATTAAGCGAGATGAATTCTCGAAGCCATCACCCTTTATTCTGATTATATAAGAACCTTTTTCTAAGTTATTTAAGTCTATTTCTTTTCGTTCAGTGGTATCATCAGCAATGTACTTTAATACCAGTTTTCCTATTAGATTATAAATTCTTATATCTAAGTTTTTGATGTCCTCCTTGGTTTCGATGTACAAAAGGTTGGCTGTGGGATTGGGATATAACGTAACTATGTCACTTGATGCTTTGAAAACAATGATGTTTGAATTTGCTGATGAACAGCTAATGCTTTGATTGTTAGGAGTTTGATAGGTTCTAAGCGTTGCTATTTGATAGTTGCCATCTTGGGTAGTTTTTAGGTTTTTGATGTTTGACTTCAAAAAAATTACGTTATCTTTTTTCCACGCGTATTGGTCATTTGAAACTAAATCTGGACTTGAAACATTTAGGGTAAATAAACCGATTTGTGATAATGTTGGCTGTTTAGGAATTGGATGAATACTTAGCCTCTCAACGGTCGAAACAAGAGATTCACACCCAAAATCACTAATACTTCTTACCGAAAAATTATAATTACCAACTGTGTCGAGTGTAATGGTCTTTGCGTTTGTAGCATTACTCCACAAAACCTTATCCTCAGTATTAACTGTAAGAGTAATTTTGTCATTAAAGCAAATGTTGTTTTCAGGCGAAACCAAAATTTTAGGTTGAGAAGGAATTGGATTTGCTTTTGTGGTCAGTTTCGCCGAAACGTCCGAAAAACAGCCAAAGTTATTTTGTGCCTTCACCGTAAAATCTCCTGATTTATCAACCGATATTTTTTGTGTGGTTTCCCCCGAACTCCAAATATATGATTTTGCCCCTGCATTATTGGCGGTAAGTTCAATTTTTTCAGTACCGTCAGTGCAAAACTCTAAACTTTTATCAGCCGTAATATTTGGTTTTGTAGAAGGATAAATAAGGTTTGTGTTAATACTCGGCACGAGTAAAGTATTGCCTTTTTGGTCTTTAACAGCTACCGTAATAGTTTCTTTATTGACTGTAATTTGATTATTTTTAGCATTATTCGACCATTCATAGCTTTTTAGTCCTTCGGGGAGTTTGATGCTTACTTGATTGTCTGAATCGCACTCGATTTCGGGTTCGATGATGGATTTTGCCAAAATTGGTTTTGAATTTTTGAAGAAATTATCATCCAGCGATTTGTCCCAGTTTTCGGCCAAAAGTGAAATGCCCATATTGCCAGGGACATTCTTAAAATGTACATCATCAAGTCTTGGAATTTGCAGACTATCGGTTAAAGGCCCGGCAAAAACATTATTGCCTGCTTTATTGATTATTTGATTTTGTCCTCCTATGATTTCGAGGTTCGAAGGGGCTTGATATGTAACTGAAGTTCGTGCCACCATCCAAGTAAGTTTTTCGTCAAAATCGTTTCTCGAAATATCAATTAGTCGCTGAAGGTTCATAGAATAAACATCAGCCGAAAGCCTATTTGGCGAATTATCAGTTTCGCCTTGAATCCAAAGCAGCGACCGAACGCCCAATAAAGCACCATAATATTGTAAAGTATTTTTTAGGTTGATATAGGGCAAGCCATTCAGTAACTGAAAACGTCCGCCAACATCCAACACGAAGTTAAATGTTGGTTTTCCTTCAGCACTTTCTCGCCAATTAATGACCGAAACAAGCGAAAGACCTTCATTAAAAAACACAACAGGTACATTCAACCTTTTCACGAGCCTATCGCCTAATTCGCCCCAGCACCACGGGCCATCACCCTGCGGAGCTATGTTTACTTTTTCGCTTAATTGTACGAAATTAAGATTTTCGGGTAGCTTATCAATGATGTTGCTATTATTAAAATTTATAGCATTCACTCTATCATCGGTTGCTCCTTTTGCTCCGTAATTGGGTATTCCTTGAGCGTTCGACTGCCCCAAAACGATAAAAACCTCACCAATTCCTATTTTTTCAATGGTTATTGTTTTTAATGTTGAGTTGTTTTTTATTGCTCTGATTTCAAGTTTATACCAGCCACCTTGTCCTTGTATTTTTCCTGCGAAATACCCGGCCTTTGGTTTATCTTGCACAACAGTCCAATCGGTTTCGATGCCTTGACCTGCTGCAATTGGTGTAAGTTTCGCTTCCACTTTATCAATCTCTTCCGAATAATTACCGATAATATTTACAAAGCCTTTGTTGTCATTGTTTCTCTGGAAAACAATTCTGTTGGATGGAAAGCTAATAGTTATTTGAGCCAAAGCTTTATGGTCGAGCATAATAAAGCACAAAAAGAAGAAAACACTTTTTTTAAGTTTAAGTAAAAGATTGTGAAACATTTTTAAATTTATTTCGGGATGTTGGATAGGTTAATCTAAAACAAAAATAAACTTTTTTCTAGATAAATAAGTAACAGCGTATTAATTTTAGTAAATGAAAAGATAGAAACCTGCCTTTAAAAATTGTACTTTTGCAAAATAAACCCTAAAATTCGCAAAGAAAATTGGAAACATCTTTCGCTGTTATTTTTGATATGGACGGTGTCATCTGCGACACAAACCCTTATCACTCACTCGCTTGGAAAGCCTATCTTGATAAACACGGAATCACATCAAGTGAGGAAGAATTTATTGCTCACATGTACGGCAAAAGCAATAGCTATATTCTGAAACATTTTTTCAAAAGGGAAATCGTAGGCGAGGAGTTCGACCGCATGGAGTTTGAAAAAGAAGCACTTTTTCGTCGAATTTACGAAGAACACGTAAAGCCAATTTCGGGTTTAGTCGAATTTATTGATGAACTAAAAGCTTATGGTGTTCGAACAGGTATCGCAACTTCGGCACCATATCTAAATATGGAAATGATTCTAAGTAAACTGCCTTTACGTGATAAAATGCAATCTTTACTAGCCAGCGAAGACGTAAGCAAACATAAACCCAATCCCGAGGTTTACCTAAAATCTGCTTTGAACTTAGATATTTCGCCTGAAAGATGTGTTGTTTTTGAAGATTCGTACTCTGGCGTTACCGCAGGAAAAGCCGCAGGTGCAAAGGTTGTTGGAGTACTTTCGACTTACAAAAAAGAAGAATTACCTATTTGTGATGACTATATTGTCAATTACGAAGAGCTTACTTATCAGAAAATCAAAGAGATAGTAGGATAAGTTTGTGTATGTTGTTTGCTAATTATTGCCCGCAAATTACGGTGGTTTTTTGTTTGATTTACATAAAACTGCTCCATGAAATATCCGTCATCAGTGTGCCATATTTTAATAGTCAAAAATAATTCAATAAGGTAATCGCTTCATATGACAGGTTGCAAACCTGTCCTACAAATTGCTTATAATGCTTACTCACTTACGTACTTTTTTTACCCATCGACAGAGCTTGGCCATTGGTCTGGTCTTTATTTCGGTTGGTTTTTTATTTGGAAACTGGGCAACTTTAATTCCCTACATCAAACAAAAATTTGACCTAGACGATGCTCAACTTGGACTACTTTTGCTGAGTATGCCCATCGGTGCAACTGTCATGAATCCGTTTTCGACTTATTTCATCAATCGTTTCGGTATGCTTAATACTACTATTTTTGGGCTGATTCTGCTAGTAGTTACCTATATTTTACCCGTAAGTTTTTATTATCTACCATTGGTTTCAGCAGGCTTGGTTTTGGTCGGAATTAGCCTTTCTGTCACAAACGTAGCCATGAATACTTGTGTGACAAGCCTAGAGCATCAATATGGTATCAATATTATGTCAACATGCCACGGAATGTTTAGTGCGGGACTCATGTTTGGCTCTGTAACTGCAAGTATTCTGCGTGGAATGAAAATCGAGCCAGTTTTTCAAATGACGGTCATTGCAGTTGTAATTACAGCCTTGGTTATTCTACTTAGACCAACAATTTTAGGTATCCACGAAGAAAAAATTATTGATGAAGGTGGCGACGGAGAGACGTCTCTAGGAGAGACGCCTCCCGGAGCAAAATTTATTCTTCCGAAAGGTGCATTATTATTAATGATTCTTATAAGTCTCTGTACCAACGTTACTGAAGGCACAATGGCCGATTGGACGGCCGTTTATATGCGAGAGATTGTACATACCGATGATTATTTCATTGGCTGGGGTTTAGCTAGCTACTCAATGTTTATGTCCTTGGGACGTTTCCTTGGCGATGCCCTTATTCCTCGTTTTGGGGGTAATGCCGTACTTTGTGTAGGAGGAATCATTGCCGCATTGGGCATTGTATTGGCTATTATTTTCCCATATACATTTACCTCTATTTTTGGTTTTACGCTCGTAGGGGCGGGTGTATCTTGCGGAGCTCCTATATTATATGGTAGTGCGGCTCGTGTGCCGGGTATGGCCAAAGGTGCAGGCTTGGCTACCTTGAATACTTTCAGTATGGGAGGTTTTTTGGCCGGGCCAGTGCTCATCGGATTTATTTCCAAAAGTGTCAATCTACCTTTTGCATTTTCGATGGTAGCAGTTTTGGCAATTGTTTGGGTATTTTTGGTGAATAGAGTAAAACTTTATTGAGAAAATAAATCCTGGAATAGCTTTTTTTGATCCTTTCAATCAACATGCCAATTTTTCATTAAATATTAAATTTAAAAATATTTTTTAAAAAAGCTACAAATAATCAAATTTATTGCAAAATAATTGTGTTTGGAATGATTATTGTTTAATTTTATATTAATAAGCTTTGGATTAGCTATAAAAAATATCCGACAACCACTCATTATCAAGTTCTTTACCATTAAATAAAATTCTATAAGAAAGTTTTTTCTTATAGAAACAACTATTTACCTTTATATCAGAAAAAAATTATAAACTTATTATATGAAAAAAATCGTCTACTCTCTTGGCGTATGCTTATTGGCTGGCCATGTCAATGCACAGTTTGTCAATAGCACAAACTTCCACATAAGCGAGGGTGCTGTCGTGAGTTTCAATACCGATGTAGTAAACGAAGGTAAAATTACTAACAATGGTAAAGTTTACTTTCAAAAGAACCTAAAAAACCTAAACTCTGTTCAATCAACAGGTATAGCGATTTTTGATGGTAACGGAACACAACTTATCAAAAGCAATAACGAGCTAACATTCAGCCAATTAACCTTGGATAATGATGTAAAACTCGAAACACCAGTTCGTGTAAACGAATCAGTAGCGTTCCGACGTGGCGTAATTGAATCCTCATCAATAAACCCACTAATATTTTCAGCAGATTCAAAGCATAACGGTGCTTCAGATTTCTCACACGTCAGAGGTGTAGTGAAAAAAGAAGGTAGCGAAGCTTTTGAATTCCCTTTGGGTGATGGTACAAACTTTCGTTCTTTCAAGGTTGCTCGTGCTAATAATAGTCAAATTCTTTCTGCTTCTTATCTTTATAAAAGTCCACTGAACATTTCTGGTGAAGTTTCTGAAAACGTTGAGAGAATCAACGAAAATGAATACTGGTTTTTGAAATCAGAATCAGTAAAAGGTTCAGCTCAAGTTGAAGTAAATGGTCAAGCTGGTTTAGAAGAAGTAGCTTATTTGAAAAAAGGCACTTGGGATGTTTTGGAAGATTCAAAACTTTCTGCTTCAACTGATTTATCAAACGGAACTTTGTTTACGCTCGCAAAAAGCCGCAACGTAAAAGCTGAGATTGGTGTTTATCCTAACCCAACAGAAGGCGAATACTTTTTGAAATTGAGCGGAATGAACGAAAACGAGCAAATCACGGTAGATGTAACAAACCAAAATGGCTCAACAATCATGCATAAAGAAGGTATAGTGAAAGACCTACGCAAGGCATATCAATTACCAGAAAACCTTCCAGCTACTGAATTAGCAGTGCGTGTACAAAGAGTTGGCAACAAGCCTTTGACTCAAAAAATGATTTTGAAGAAATAATATTCGCACCGAATATCGTTTCATGAAATATTTGAAGGTTGCTTACGGTTTTTGTAAGCAACCTTTGTTTTTTTTATAGCATATTTGATAAATATGCACAATTTGGTTAAAAATATAATAAACTTTTATGTCATTATCAAAAGGAAAGATAATAATAGCAGAACCGTTTTTGGGTGATAAAAACTTCGAGCGAAGTGTGGTGTTGCTCTGCGAATATAATGAAAAAGGAGCAATTGGTTTGGTTCTAAACCAATTGACAAATTTGAAATTAGATGATGTAATTGAAAATGTTTATAGCGAACTACCGCTTTATTTGGGCGGGCCAGTTGAGAGGAATACTTTGCATTTTATTCACCGTTTGGGTAATGAAATTGAAGGTGCAGTTGATATTGGAAATGGTATATTTTGGTCTGGAGATTTTAAGCAATTAAAAACACTGATGAATATTGGGAAAATATCAGAAGATGATATTAGACTTTTTATAGGCTATTCGGGCTGGTCAGGTGGGCAATTAGAAGGAGAGCTAAAGCAAAATTCTTGGATTATTTCTGATATAGATGCTAGTTTGATTTTTGAAACACCAAGTAAAAACTTTTGGCGTGAAGTATTGAAACGAATGGGTGGACAATACAAAGTTTTATCAAATTATCCAACGGACCCAAGGCTAAATTAGTCAGAGCGTGTAATTGATATAAAACTACACGCTCTGACTTATAAATTTAATTTACTTTCCCTTTTCCATAAATAATTTCGCCTGATTTCTGGCCAGTATGTTTGCCATTTTCAAGCACTGCTACACCATTTACCAGTACGGCATCAATACCTTCTGAATAAGCGTGGGGCTTTTCAAATGTAGCTTTATCCGTAATCTTATTTTCATCAAAAATCACAAGGTCGGCAGCATAACCCGCACGAATCAAGCCACGATTATCAATTCTAAATCGTTGGGCTGGGAGAGATGTCATTCGACGAATGGCGTCTTCAAGGCGGAGTACCTTTTTTTCTCGCACGTAAACACCTAATACACGAGCATTTGAGCCATATCCACGCGGGTGTGGCACATTTCGGTTAAACTGGATTACGCCCGCATCAGAAGCAATCATCGTGAAAGGATACTGTAAAATTCGAGCCACATCATCTTCACTCATTTTATGAAAAATCATTTGAGCTCCACCTTTATCAACCATATCCATGATGAGTTCAGCTTCGGTTTCCATATTTGATTTCCTGCCTAAAAGCTTGTTTATTTCGGTGATATTTTTTCCATTAAGGGTAGAATCAGCTTTATAACGAGCTATAAAAGCATAATCGAAGTTTTTGCGATTATCGGTTTTAAGACCTTTGAGCATTTCGTGTAGAATCTTTTTGCGAGTTTCAGGATCAGTCAATCTAATATGTACCAACGAATCGCCGTCAGCCAATGCCCACGATGGAAGCATGGTTCCCATATTCGTACTGCTTGCAGTGTATGGATATTGATCAATATTTACGTCAATACCTTCTAAACGAGCTTTTTCTACTAAATCAAGTGTTACGTTGCTTTGTCCCCAAAGAGGTTTGCTCGATATCTTAAAGTGTGAAATCTCGACAGGAATATGTGCCTCTCGCCCGATATTGATGGCTTCGTTTATTGCTTCTTTCACTTTTGATGCTTCATCTCTAATGTGCGAGGCGTAGATTCCACCATAAGAAGAAACAACTTTGGCCAGTCCAACAACTTCGGTAGTTTTAGAATAGGTACCCGGAATATAAATTAAGCCAGTTGCCAAACCAACTGCTCCATCTTTCATGGCTTGCTCCACGAGAGTTTCCATTTGAGTTTGTTCTTTAGCGGTTGGGTCACGAAATACATTTTTCATTACATATCTTCGCACCGTATTATGGCCAATCAATGATCCAAGATTTACGCTTAATTTGATTTGTTTGAGTTCTTCAAAAAACTTAGCAAGGTTAACCTCTGAACCACCACAGTTGCCTGTAATTATGCTTGTCACACCATCATATATAAAATTATCAGCAGTTGGGAGTTTCTGAATAGCATCTTCGACGTGAGTATGAACATCAATAAAACCAGGGCAAACAATTTGGTTTTTTGCGTTAATGACCTTGGTGGCATCGCTTGCCTGTATGAAGCCAATGTGGGTAATTTGACTATTTTTGATGCCGATATCGGCTGAAAACCATGGATTGCCCGACCCATCAATGATACGCCCGTTTTTGATAACAGTATCGTATTTTTGGGCAAATAAGGTATAGGATATCGAGAAATAAAATAATTGTAAAATAAAGTATTTTTTACTGAATAATTTGTTAAATTTTTTCATATTTTTATGTTATTTTTGAATGATACTAAAATACGAATTTTTTATTTCAAATGAAATAGTTTTCGTCAAATCAAGCTTTTATTTGCTTTTTAAGCTATTTTTGAGTAAAATTTTGTATAAAAAAATTTAAAAAATTAATGCTAACAGTACCGACAGGCTTCTTTAATCGGCAGACTATATTTCTTGTTTTTTTTGGATTAATCTATTTTTCGTTATCGCTACCAGCGGGCTATTCGGGCATCGATATTGATGCTTCGTGGCATGAGTCGCTCGTGATGGCAATTGATAAAGGTTTTGTTTTTGGGCGTGATTTTATATTCAATTATGGCCCGTTGGGTTATATCAATACTGGGCTTATACCCAAAAGTGTTTCGATTTGGGTGCTGGTTGCTACAGAGTTTTTTACGCTATTTAATTATCTCATTATCATCCAATTTAGCTTTCAGAAAGCTGGTAAAAACTGGAGTATAGTGGCGGTTTCGTCGTTGTTGATTCTAATGCCGTGGGGCTTTATTTCAGATGCTTCTTTTACATTTTTTTATTTTTTCATATTTTGGCTGCTTTATGCACTTCACACACGTAATTCGGTAGCTTTGTTGCTAGCAGTTTTAATTTCGGTGCTAATATTTTACATAAAAATAAATTTAAGTATTTTCGTTTATAGCCTTTTTGCAGCCTCTTTAGTCTATTTTTGGTTAATTAAAGCCTTTACTCTCCGTACACTAATTGTTTGTTGGCTTGCTCAAATTTTATTGACTTATGCACTTTCATTAATCTTGCATGTAGATATTCCAGCGTATCTCGAAGCCAGCCTAAAAATCATTGATGCTTATCAGGATGCAATGTCCGTTATGCTTTTAAGTACAAAAGAATTATTTTCATTACTATTCTTTGAAATATTGATTATATTAGTGGTTTTAGCTTTTGTTTTCAAGACTTTTCGCTCAATTTTCCAGAAAAACTTTGTGGGTGTTTATTTGTATTTGCTCATTGCATTTGCTTGGTTTTTGGGCTTCAAACAAGCCCATACGGCATTTGGTGCGTATAATATTTTTGGTTTTTTCTTATTTATGCCTCCTTTAGCAGCTTTGATTTACCTATTCACGGAAAATTCTCACAAAGTTTGGGCAGGGCGAATGTTTATTGCTATTTTGTTCCTACAATTATTAGCTACACAATTAATTCGTTTTTATATTGGAGAAAAGACAATCAAAGGGTATTTATTGACTTTTCCACCGACCAGCATTTCGCAAAAAATTTCGGAAAGTTCGTTTTCTATCATGCACGTTTTAGAGATATTAGAACAAAAAAATCCTATAAATTACTTAAAAAGGCTCATCAGTTATGATTTTGAGGACAACTTCAAAAATTCACCAGTTCCGTTGACAAACGACCTAAGGGTTAAAGTCGGAAATGCCAGTATTGACATCGTTCCGCATCAGGTTTCACATGTTTATTTCAATCGTCTGAATTATAATCCTCGGCCAATCATACAATCTTATCAAGCTAATAGCGATTGGTTGATGAAAAAAAATGGCGAGAAATATCTATCAAAAACCGGCCCTGATTTTGTACTTTTTCGCATCGAAGCTTTTCGTGAACAAAATCCATTTTGGGTAGAAACCGATTTGAGTGAAGCCCTTTTGAGAAATTACGCACTGACCGATACGACTGTAATTCTGCAAGACACTTTTTATCTTTTTCACAGAAATAAAGTACTTAAGAGCTTGACATACAGTGATTTATCAAGCATTAATTTTAAACTAAACGAAGATATTCAGATTCCTAAATCAGTGAATCCGATTCGTTTTTCAGCAAAAGTAAATTATAGTATAAAAGGAAAATTGGCAAGACTGATTTTTCAACCTCCTTATCTATATTGTTTGGTAACTTATGAAAATGGCCTCCAAGAAAACTTTCGCGTGATCGATAAAATCTTGCGTGGTGGAGTCTTCATTAATCAAAAAGTAACCACACAAGCCGATGCCTGTAACTTTTTCTTAAATAAAGGTGTTGATAATCAGAGAGTTACCAAAATTCGTTTTTTTACAAAATACACTTCGGGCTTTGAAGAAAGTTTTGAGGCAACATTTAAAGAATTAAAAATTACCAATTAAGAAATAGTCATTGTCATCGTGGAGGAAGGTAGGCTGTTGCCATTGGATTGAGATTATGGAAGAAATAGAAAATACATTTGAGCAATTTGAACTTAATCGTCAGTTATTAAATGCCATCGCTGATGCTGGTTATACGATACCTACACCAATTCAACAAAAAACAATTCCGTTGACGCTACAAGGACATGATGTTTTGGGTATAGCTCAAACGGGCACAGGCAAAACGGCGGCATATCTTTTGCCAATTTTGATGAAAGTAAAGTACGCACAAGGCAAATTGCCTCGATGTTTGATTTTTGCACCCACTCGTGAGTTGGTAATTCAGATTGATAAGGCGGTGGGTGAACTGGCAAAATATACTGATATTCGTCACGTCGCACTTTATGGCGGACTTGGGCCAAAAACTCAAATTGAGGCTATTCAGGCAGGTGTTGACATCATTGTTGCGACTCCTGGCCGATTCATGGATTTGTATTTGCGTGGCGATATTGGTGTAAAAGATATTAAAATCATGATTTTGGATGAAGCCGACAAAATGATGGATATGGGCTTTATGCCACAAATTCGCAGTATTTTGGAGGTTATTCCCACAAAACGTCAAAACTTACTGTTTTCCGCCACTTTTCCCGAAAAAGTAGAAAGATTTTCATTCGAATTCTTAGAGTTTCCGACTAGAGTAGAGGTTTCACCACAAGCAACTACTGCCGAAACTATCAAACAACGAATGTTCACCGTGCCAAATATGCAAACCAAAATCAATATTTTGGAGTATTTTTTCAAGACTGGTGAAATACAAAAAACGATTATTTTTACTCGTTCAAAAGATATTGCCGATAAAGTTTTTGAAGCCCTAAAAGGATCGGTCGTTCCAAAAGAAGAGATTCGGGTTATCCATGCTAATAAAGGGCAAAATACTCGTATTAACTCAATGGATGCATTTAGAGAAGATGCCGTAAAAGTTTTGGTAGCTACAGATGTAGCAGCCAGAGGTATTGATATTGAGCATGTTACACACGTAATTAATTTTGACGTTCCATTAATCTACGAAGATTATGTGCACCGCATTGGCCGTACTGGTAGAGCAAATAATGTGGGCGAAGCCATTACATTTCTGACTCCACCTGAAGAATATCACATAAAGAAAATTGAGAAAATCATTCGAATGGAAATTCTTCGAGAGTTGATTCCGCTTGATGTAACCATCGCCACAACGCCATTTGATGAAAATCAAGCGATGTTGCTCGAAATAGATAATCAACGTAAAAAAGAAAATCCTAATTTTAAAGGAGCGTTCCACGAAAAGAAAAATCCAAGAGCAGCAGCGGCTAAGAAAAAAGCTTTAACTTCGGGCAAAAGTGGGGGAGGGTCTTCTACAAAAAGTTCGTCTTCGAGTGGTAGAAAGTATGGTTTTTCAAAATCAAACAAAGGATTCAAAAGATAGAATATTTAGCCTATTAAAGAAAATTTATTAGACATAGTTTTTGTAAACTAAATATAAATAATACTTTTAAAACGATTTTTTGAAAGAATCTATCATTTTGGCAATCTTTTAAATCTTTTTAAATACTCTTGAATTTTTCAAAAAAATCTAATAAATTTACAACAAACGTCGTTATTTGTCTGATGTATCTGTCAAAAATTGCAAATGAGATTTTTATTATTATCAAGTTTATGTGTCTTAATTTCTGCTAATATGATAGCTCAACAAGCTGTTTTTCGTACGCGGAATACCAATGTTAATAGCTATTCTACACCAACCAAAATCTTATCAAATACTTCAAATACGAAGTCATTTGTGCCAGTTCAGGATACTCAAACACAAGTAGTTAATAAGAAATATGCTCCAAAAGGAGCAAATATTTATCTTTTTCCACTTTTCGGAGAATTTGAGAAAACCGATGCCCAAAAAGCATTTGATACAGAATTTCTAAAAGCTTGTGATTTAAACTTCAAAAATCGACACGAAGCAAGCGAGTTTTTTTCGGCACGTGCATGGGAGTATTTGGGTGAGGGAGAAAGAGATACCGCAATGTATCGTTTTAATTTGGCGTATTTGCTTGATGACAAAAACTCCGATGCATATTGGGGTTTGGGTGTGATTGCTTACCAAAATGAAAAGTATACACAAGCCATTGAATTGATGAATCATGGCCTTGAAATTGAAGATAATTTAACACTAATCGTTGACTTATCTACGGTTTACATCAAATGTTTCACAGTTGATGCCGAAAAAGAAGATTTAATAAAAGCCCACGAGTTACTTACAAAAGCACTTACAAAACAACCAGATTCGGTCAATGCACTCATGCAGCTATCTTTAGCAAAGCTGCTCAATGAAGAAATCGACGAAGCATGGGAGCGTTTCCATCAAGGCTTCGAACTCGACCCCGATAATGCAAGCATTGAGATTCTCGAAGGACTTTTAGCCAAAAAAGATGATCCAAGAGGTGTTTTTAAGAAGAAAAATTAAGTGATTTTTTAGCAATTAATTTTTCACTCGCTTCAACCAAACGAATCCTACTGCGGAAACAACTCCAAACGAACCCAAAATATACCAAAGAGTATCAAAACCAAAATGTGCGATTGTCTGAGTACCAATTAAAGGTGCAGAAATTTGTGCTATCGACCATGTCATAGAGTGTAGTGCTGAATATTGCCCACGATTATGAGGTTTTGAACGTCCTATACTAAATGCATTCATAAATGGCATTGCGAAGATTTCGGAGAAAGTAGCAAACAAAATTCCAATAATCAGCCAAACATAACTATGCGAATACAGGAAGATTATATAATTGACTACCACTAAACTGACACCAAAACTAATCAGGTAAAGTTTCTCGAATTTTCCTTCAATTTTATAAACTAAGATCATTTCGACCATAGCAACAATCAGCCCATTTAAGCCCAAAATATATCCGATTTGTATTTCAGATAATGCACATACTTGCTTGTAGAAAACTGGCCCAATCGTAAAAAGTTGAAAAAATGCAATCGCGTACATTGTCGTAAATACCAAAAAAATCCAATTTTTACGGTCACGATAGGCTGAATTCATTGAGTCTATTTCCACTTTATTTGCCTTTATATCGGCTCTTTTCTGTCGAGAAGTTCTTAAAAACACAAATACTAAAACTGCTGCACCGATATTTGTTAGTCCATCGGCCCAAAACAGGAGAGTATAATCTCGTGAAGCCAGAAAACCTCCGATAGCAGGTCCAATCGACCAACCAATGTTTATCGCCAAACGTATCAAAGAAACCGAGCGAGTGAAAGTTTCGGGAGTGCTAAAATCAGCAATTGATGCCGTATTAGCGGGGCGGTAGGCTTCGCCGAAAGCACTCAAAAAGAAAACCAATGTGCAGAAAACATAATAGTTTTGGGTTTGAGAAAGCAATAAAAACATAATTCCGCCCAAAAATAAACTAAATAGTTGAACTGGAAAATAACCAATCAAGTCAGTCAGCTTTCCGCCAAGAAAAGTCCCACAGATAGAACCTATACCAAACGCAACCATTACGAAACCTGCATCAGTAATGCTAAAGCCTAGTTTTTGGGTTAAATAAAGGGTTAAAAATGCCACAACCATTCCACCACTTCTATTGATAAGCATCACCAATGCCAACAACCAAACTTGCCGAGATAAACCACCAAAAGCATTACGATAAAGAGAAAGCATATATTGTTTAACAAAACAATTCGCCGTAGAGACACCGTTTCGTTAATAAATTAAATGAAAAAGAAAATATCTAGAAAATACATTTGCTATTGCCCAACAAAATTAGCTTTTTCATCATTTGCATCAAACCAAACTATTGATTAGTTTTGTCAGATAGAGTATGCTTGCATACTAATTTCTATTCACCAATACATTAAATCTTAAAAATGGAAGCATATATCTATGATGCTGTTCGCACACCACGAGGTCGTGGAAAATCGGATGGTTCTTTGCACGAAATTCAACCCGTTGACCTTCTTGCAACTGTTTTGAAAGCCATAAAAAATAGAAATGACCTTGATACAAGTTATATTGACGATGTAATTATGGGTTGTGTTTCGCCAATTGGTGAGCAAGGTGCAGACATTGCTCGCACGGCAGTTTTGGCGGCTGGTTATGCCCAAAGTGTGGCGGGCGTACAGGTTAATCGTTTTTGTTCTTCAGGTTTGGAGGCTATTAATATGGCGGCGGCTTATGTAATGTCTGGACAAGTTGATATGTTGGTAGCTGGCGGTGTCGAGTCGATGTCGAGAGTACCGATGGGTTCGGATGGTGGAGCGTTAATGATGAATCCTCAGATAATTTCTCAACATAAAATTGTTCCGCAAGGTATTTCAGCCGATTTGATTGCTACTAAATATGGTTATTCACGCAACGATGTTGATACTTTTGCCGTAGAATCGGTGCGAAGAGCAGTAGCTGCTCAAGTGGCAAATCGCTATAAATCAGTAGTACCAGTTAAAGATGAAATCGGGTTGACTGTGCTTGACCGTGATGAAGGTATTCGTCCTGACACAACGCTCGAATCATTGGGTAAGCTAAAACCAGCTTTCGAGATGATGGGCAGTATGGGTCTTGATGCTTTGGCCTTGATGAAATATAACGATTTGGTAAATATTAATCATGTGCATCATGCTGGAAATTCTTCGCAGTTGACCGATGGGGCAGGGGCTTTGTTGATTGGAAATAAAGCAATGGGTGAAAAACTGGGCTTGAAACCTCGTGCCAAAATCAAGGCGTTTGCGATTGTTGGTTCTGAGCCAACAATTATGCTTACAGGCCCGGTGCCGGCTACCGAAAAAATTCTGAGAAAAGCAGGAATGAATATCGGTGATATTGATTTATTTGAAGTAAATGAAGCATTTGCTGCTGTTCCGATGTTGTTTATGGAGCATTTTGGTGTTGACCATTCAAAAGTAAACGTCAATGGTGGGGCAATTGCTTTGGGTCATCCGTTGGGTGCAACTGGAGCTATTTTATCAAGCACATTAATCGACGAACTCGAACGCTCAAACAAGTCTACTGGACTTCTAACACTCTGTATAGGTGGTGGAATGGGAATCGCTACGATTTTTGAGAGAGTGTAAAAAGAGTGATCTTGATAAATAAGAAAGGTCTCGAAATTACTTTTTCGAGACCTTTTCTCTTTATAGTTAGTAAATTCACCTTGATATTTTTCGGATGAATAGATTTAAGATTAATTTGAGCGATTAAAGTGGTGTTCGTGCTTATTTTGTTGATAAATTTTACAATCAAATATCTACAATTATTAAGCTGAAGTACTAGTGAAATATTAATCGACAAATTTGCAATCAGATAAATATCTGTCTATAAGCTTATTATCTTAATTGGGATTGTCAACTATTGACCGTGAACTACTCAAATTACTCTTTCTATAAAAAATATTACTTTGATTATTTATAATGACTTATTGCCATAATTACTTTGCCACCTGTGTCGCTGGCCGTAACCGAATAGCTAAAACCTGGATTGATAGCATACGCACCATATTCGCCAGCTTTATTGATGGCAATAAAACCAACTTGAAAATTTTTAGCTTTTTCGGGGTTGATTTTCACTAAACGCTCAATCGCACCTTTGCAGGCTTCTTCTGGTGTTTTACCCATTCGCATCATTTCGACAACCAAATGAGTACCTGCAACACGAATTACTTCTTCGCCTTGCCCCGACGATACGGCTGCACCAATTTCATTATCAACAAAAAGTCCTGCACCGATAATTGGCGAATCGCCCAGACGACCTTTCATTTTAAAACCCATTCCACTTGTGGTGCAAGCTCCCGAAAGATTGCCAGAAGCATCTAAAGCAATCGTTCCCATCGTATCATGATTGAATGAGCCATCATAAAATTTATTTGGAGCAAACGGCCCGTGACCTTCTTTGTTTTGTCCTTTGTTTTGCTGTTGTTCAATATTCATAACTGGCTTGTATTCAGATTTTTTTAGCCAGTCTTTGTAAGTTTTTTCGGCATCGGCCGAGAGCTTATCGGGCTCTAATTTAAAACCATTTGCCAATGCAAATTGCTGAGCTCCTTCACCCACCAAAAATACGTGTGGAGTGAGCTCCATCACCTTACGAGCAACTGAAATCGGGTGTTTGATGCGTTGTAAATAAGCTACTGCTCCACAATTTGAAAACTCATCCATGATGCAGGCATCAAGTGTTACTTTTCCATCACGGTCGGGGTTTCCACCCAAACCTACGCAACAGTTAATGGTATCTTCAATCGAATTGGCTCCTGCTTCAACGGCATCTAATGCACGGCCATTTTTTTCTCGTAAAATCTTCCACGCTATTGCATTTACAGGCAAGCCACTATCCCAAGTTGAGACAACGATTGGCTTTTGTGGAGCAATAGTTTTTTTTGCAAATGCTTGACTGATAGATAATAACGGTAAACTCAGTACCGACCAATGTAAAAAGTTTCTTCTTGATTGCATAATTTGTTGATTTGTTATTGGTTACTGGAATAATGGTTACTGGTGAACTGGTTACTGATTAACTTCTTATTTGTGAATTGGTTATTTGTTTCGCAATGAACCCGTAACCAGTTTGCCGCCAGTAACAAATTAACCATTCACGCTGTTTTTAAAAGTGCTTCTACAACGTATGCATGAACACCAAAAATCTTGGCATCTTCGCTGAGTTGTGATATTTCGATACTTAAATCTTCCTTGAAATCGGTCAAACAGTATTTATTGATAGCATGTTCAATTGGATTAACGATGAGTTTCTGAGCTTTCGACAATACTCCATCAATAATAATGATTTGTGGGTTAAATAAATGCACCGCTATCGAAAGCCCTTTACCGAGTTCGAGCCCAATATTATGAATAATGTCAATTGCAAAGCCATCGCCTTTTTGAGCAGCATCGATAACTATTTCGAGATTGATATTTTCCAATGAATCTTTGTATTCATCCAATTTTGAAACATGTCCGTTTCTTAAGCCATCTTTGATGTTTTTCAGCAATGAAGACGCCGAGGTAATTGTATCTAAGCAGCCAACTTTACCACAGTTACAAAGTACACCGTCTGGGTTTACTTGTATATGTCCCAACTCGCCGGCAAAGCCTGATGCTCCATCAAAGATTTCGCCATTTATTACGATTCCCAAGCCAATTCCCCAATCAACATTTACTGAAAGTACGTGTGATTTTCCTTTAGCTAATCCAAAATGATATTCGCCAAAAGCAGTAGCTTTTGAGTCATTTATGACGAAGGTTGGCAAATTATAGTAATTTTCGATGAGTTTGCCAAGAGATACATCTTGGCTATTAAGGCTTTTGTAGGTATAATTAATGCCTGTTTTTTTGTTAACCAAACCTGGAATTGACACACCCAATGCAATAACATCCTTACCTTTTGATACTTTTTGTTCGACAATATTATCAACTAATTGGAAAAGAGTTTCAAGAAACGAAGGGTTGTTTTTAAGTTGAAGGTCAGATACCTGCGAAAAAACAATTTCGTTTTTTAGATTTAGTACCGCAATACGAGTATCGTGCGTATTGATATCGAGAACTAGTACATAATTTTTGTTAGGGTTGACTCCATATATGGCAGGGCGGCGTCCTTGTCTTGATATTGCGAAACCAGTTTCGGAAATCCACTTTTCCTCGACAAGTTCATCGACTAAGGCTGTAATAGATGGAATACTACTATTCAACGATTGCGAAAGCTCTGCAATAGTGTTCTTGTCATTGAAATAGATGTCATACAATATTCCTTTTTTCTGTTTGTTTTTCTTGATATCTACAACAGACTCGCGACTATTTACTTCTACGTCATTTTCAAGAATATATTCAGTTTTAGAAGTTGACATAATTGTTTGGGAAATAATAGGTTTGATTTATGCAATTAGATAAGATGATTACCATTTTTTTACAAACATTATTGTACTACCAATATAACGTTTTATAAACTATTAGCATAACATAATTTGTTTATTAAAGTAAATAATATTTTTTAATAAAAACTAGTTGATGTTTTTGTGCAAATTAAAAAAATAAAATACCGCTAGTTTTTGATTAAATGGTAAATTTGAATTGTTCAGAGTTTTGTTTTTGCTAATTAAGGAATTTTTTAAGTTGATTGGCGACAAAGTAGTTTGTTTTGTCTACAAATACAATAAAAATATTAATTTACAGAATGCCAATATGATGTGAATTGTGTATTTTTAAAGTCCAATTTAATCTCAATACTATCCAAATCAATAATAAAACTATGATTCTAAGTAAACTCCTAAAAAGCAAGCTCATTTTGGCTACAGCATCGACCATTTTAATTGTTTCCTGTGTTAAATTTGGAAAAAATGAAAAGCCTTTGGTTATCAGTGAAGATCCAACAAAGATAGTTGCTAAAGCAAAAGAAATTCGTGAGAAAACATCAGCAAAAGTAATTGATGGCATACAAATGACTCTTTGGGCGTCTGACTCGCTTGCACCGGATCCTGTTGCGATGTCAATTGATGACCAAGGACATGTTTATTTGATTCGTACAAATCGCCAAAAAAACTCGGAATTTGATATTCGTGGACACCGAGATTGGATGACCGAATCTATCGGACTTCAAAACGTTGAAGATCGTCGTGCATTTTTGCGTAAAACTTTCGCCCCTGAGAAGAGCAAAGAAAACGAATGGCTAAAAGACCTTAATGAAGATGGAAGCCATGATTGGCACGATTTAGCTATTGAAAAAGACGAAGTTTGGCGTTTGGAAGATACAAACGGTGACGGAATAGCTGATAAGTCAATGCGTGTTTTGAACGATTTCTTCGATGAAATTACTGACGTTGCGGGTGGACTTTTGGTGCGTGGCAAAGAAATGTTTATTGGAATTGCTCCAGACCTTTGGCAAGTAAAAGACACCGATGGCGATGGTATTTTTGATAAGAAAACTTCTATAAGTCATGGTTATGGTGTACATATTGGTTTCGGCGGACACGGAATGTCGGGCGTAACTGAAGGTCCAGATGGACGTATTTATTGGAATATTGGTGATATTGGTGCGAATATTACAACCGCCGACGGCAAAAAGTTTGAGCATCCAAACTCAGGAATTATTGCTCGTTCAAATCCTGATGGTAGTGATTTTGAGATTTTTGCGGCTGGTTTACGCAATACCCACGAGTTTGTTTTTGATGAATACGGAAACTTGATTTCGTCAGATAACGACGGCGACCACCCTGGTGAAAGCGAGCGTTTGGTTCACGTAGTTGAAGGCTCAGATGCTGGCTGGCGTTCAAACTGGCAGTATGGAAAATATACTGATCCGAAAAATAATAAGTTTAATGTTTGGATGGATGAAAAACTTTTTAAACCTCGTTGGGATGGCCAAGCTGCGTATATTATTCCGCCAATCATGAATTTTCACAACGGTCCAACTGGTATGGTTTACAATCCAGGTACTGCTTTGGGGTCGGATTGGAAAAATAAATATTTCTTGGTTGAGTTTGTAGGAACCCCAACTCGCTCACATATTTGGTCGTTTGGTTTAAAACCAAAAGGTGCATCGTTTGTGCTTGATGGCGAAAAAGACGTAGTTAGTGGAATCTTGCCAACAGGTATTAAATTTGGTCCAGATGGTGCATTATATGCTGCCGACTGGATTAATGGTTGGGATACAAAAAACTATGGTAGAGTTTGGAAATTAGATGTAACAAAAGATAAAAACGATTTTGAGGCACTCCGAAAAGAGACAAAACGCCTCATTCAGCTTGATTATACTGCTCAAACCGATGCCGCACTATACGACCTACTTTCAAACGTAGATATGCGTATCCGCCAAAAAGCACAGTTCGAATTGGCAAGCCGTGGCCAAAAAGGTTTTGCTCAATTTACTAAGGCAATTGCTCAATCAAGCAATCAGCTTGCACGTGTTCATGGCATTTGGGGAGTTGGACAATTGACCCGTCAGAACAAAACTTTTGCTTCACCACTTTTGCCTTTACTAAAAGATAAAGATGAAGAAATAATCGCTCAAGCGGCCAAAATAATTGGAGATGTAAAACTTGAAAATACTGGTAGCGAATTAGTGCCTTTATTGAAAAGTAAAAATCCAAGAATTCAGTTTTACGCTGCTGAGGCAATAGGCAGAATCACTTATCAAGATGCCGTTACTCCATTGATTCAAATGCTTGAGGCAAACAACGACGAAGAACTTTATTTGCGTCATGCTGGGGTTTTGGCACTTTCTCGCATAGGAAAAGTTGAACAAATCGTTGCTTTGGCCAATAACCCGAGCAAAGCACTTCGCACGGCAGCAGTGTTGGTTTTGAGAAGATTGAAAAACGATAATATTGCTCTTTTCTTGAATGATAAAGATGAATATATTGCAACAGAAGCTGCTCGTGGAATTAATGATGATTTATCAATTCCTGCGGCATTGCCTGCTTTGGCAGCAACTTTGGCCGAAACTCGTTTTACGTCTGAGCCATTGCTTCGCCGTGCTATCAACGCTGCTTTGCGTGTTGGTTCAACAAAAGAACTTGATTTATTGATTGCTTTCTCGACACGCACCGACATAAAAGATAATATCAAAGCAGAGGCTTTAGCTACCTTGGGAACGTGGGGAAATCCATCGGTATTAGATAGAGTTGATGGTCGTTATCGTGGCATTTTGATTCGCGATGGAGCTTTAGTTAAAACTAAAATTCAGCCATTTATTAGCAACTTCTTAAAAGAAATCAATCCAGAAACACTCGTTACGATGGCAAGTTTATTGTCGGAATTGAATATTTCCGAATACAACAACGAACTGGCGAATATTTATAATAATTCTGATAATGCCAAAGTTAGGGCTGCTGTTTTGCCTGCTTTGAATAAATTAAAATATGCACAATTGGAGGCAGTAATAAAGAAAGGAATTGACGATAAGGATGAAAGCGTGCGAACTGTAGCTTTAAGTCTATTGAATAATGATAATGTATCGAAAGAAAGTTTGCCGACGCTTGTTCAGACAATTTTTACAAAGGGTGGCGTTAGAGAACAGCAACAAATATTGGTTGTTTTGGGTAAATTGACAATTGATAAAACCCAATCAATTTTGGCTGGTTTGATTGATCAATTGAAAAAAAAACAATTATCGCCAAATGTTTCTTTAGAATTAAAAGAGGCTGTTGAAGCTTCAGGTTCTGATGCTCTAAAAACTAAAATGGCGGCTATTAAACCAGGTGCTTCGCCGATGGATGAATACATGGAGTCGCTTTTTGGTGGAAATCGAAATAATGGACGAAATGTTTTTAATTATAACTCAACTGTTCAGTGTGTGCGTTGCCACAACATGGGGAGTGAAGGTGGTTCGGTTGGACCAAATCTTGCCAAAATTGGTGGCATATTGAGCCGTGAGCAAATTCTGCAAGCACTCATTGAGCCAAGTGCAAGACTTTCGCCAGGTTACGGAACGGTTTCTTTGAAACTAAAAGATGGACAGGAAGTGACAGGTACTTTGGCCAAAGAAAATGCCGTAGAATTGGTGATTACAACTTCCGATGCTGAGCCTTTGGTGATTCCAGTTTCACGCATTGCCAAACGTGAAAATATGCCATCAAGTATGCCGGCAATGGGCACTTTACTAACAAAACGAGAAATTCGTGATGTGGTAGAATTTTTGTCGGGTTTGAAATAAAGTACTAACCGAAAACTTAGATTTGACAACTTTTTGATAGTTGTCAAATCTATCTATTTTAATAGATTTTCTATGAAGCAAACAATAAAAGTCAATCTTTTACTCAAAAATAGCCTATTTATTATATTAGTTATTTTTGTTTCAACTGCTTTCATTTTCACGAAAACAGAAACAAAGTCTCAGCCAAATATTCTTTGGATAACTTGTGAAGATATGTCGCCGCATTTAGGGAGTTTTGGTGAAAAAGTTGCTAAAACGCCAAATCTTGACCAATTGGCAAAAGAAGGTGTGCGTTATACCAATGTTTTTTCGACGGCTGGTGTTTGTGCTCCAAGCCGAAATGCCATTATTACAGGTATGTACCAAACCTCAACTGGCGGTATGCACATGCGAACATCACCTTTGGTTACTACATTTACTTCTATACCTGCTTATTCAGCTGTAGTTCCTGAAGATGTTCGCTGTTTTCCAGAGTTGTTAAGAAAACAAGGATATTATTGTTCTAATAATAATAAACAAGATTATCAGTTTGCCCCACCACAAACCGTTTGGGATGAAACTGGAACGCCACCCGATCCAAAAAAAGGCGATTGGCGTGGTAGAAAAGATAAAAATCAGCCTTTTTTCTCGGTAATAAATTTGACGATTACACATGAATCTCAGGTTTTTTCGAGAGGTAAAGAGCCTCTATTGGTTAGACCTGAGGATGTAGAAGTGCCTTCGTATTATCCTGATAATGAAATAATTAGAACTGATATTGCCCGTTTTCTGACAAATGTGCAACTCATGGATAAACAAGTTGGCGAAATTATTCAGAAACTAAAAGATGATGGACTTTACGATAACACAATTATTTTCTTTTACAGCGACCATGGCGATGGTCTCCCTTTTGTAAAACGAGAACTATATGACCGAGGTTTAAAAGTGCCAATGATTATTCGTTTCCCGAATGCTGAAAAGGCTGGTACTGTTGATAGTCAATTGATTAGCTTTGTTGATTTAGCTCCCACAATCCTTTCTTTAGCAAATATTCCAGTTCCAAAATATATACAAGGGCAAGCATTTTTGGGAAATCAAAAGGCGAAAATGCCAAGAAAATATATTTATGCCGCTAGAGATAGAATGGATACGGAATATGACAGAGTGAGAGCAGTAAGTGATGGACGATATAAATACCTAAAAAATTATATTACCGAAAAACCTTACTATCAAGAGATTGAATATCGCTTAGGCCAAAAAAGCATGAAAGAGATTTTGCGACTTCGCGATGAAGGAAAATTGAATGAACAACAAATGTATTGGTTCAGAAAAAGTAAACCTAACGAAGAGCTTTTCGACACAAAAACTGACCCAAATGAATACCTAAACTTAGTGAATGATCCCAATTACCATGCAAAATTGGTTGAATTGCGAGCAAAACACCAAGAATGGCTGAATAAATACGGCGATTTGGGTGCAATTCCTGAAAAAGATTTATTGGCTAAATGGTGGAATGGAAAAAACCAAGCTCCACAAACAAGTCTTCCTTTTGTTAGTAAAGAAGGCAGTAAAGTTTCAATCAATTGTACAAATAAAGGAGCATCAATTGGTTATAAAAAACATTGGAATGATAAATCGTGGGAGGTTTACTCAAAGCCATTCGATGTTTCAAATAATGATTCTTTGTATGTTTTGGCTCATCGAATTGGCTATTTGCCAAGTGAAATTATTAGAAAGAAAATAAGTTATTAAATCATTATCTGTTCAACAAAATCGTTTACTATGAAAAATCAACTTTCGCGTCGTGGATTTATGACAATTGCACCAATGGCTACCCTTGGATTGGTGTTGAGCAAACGCTCTACCAATTGGCTCGATAAACCTAATTCAAAATTTAATGGTGTACAGATTGGGGCAATCACGTACTCATTCAGAAGTATGCCACACGATATTGACCAATTGTTGCAATTTTGCATTGATTGTAATGTAAGTGCCATCGAAATGATGGGTGACCCTGCCGAAGATTTTGTAGGAAAACCTAAAAACCCTAATCCCTTTAGAATGGGGCCTCCGCCACGTCAAACTGCTGGACAACCACCACAACGCCCACAAATGACTGAAGAACAAAAAACTCAGATGGCCGAATATAACAAAAGTGTTGCGGATTGGCGTGCAACTACCTCAATGGATAAATTCAAGGAAATTCGCAAGAAATTTAATGATGCTGGCATAACAATTTATGCGTTTAAGCCAAATGCTTTTGGGGCAAATAACTCAGATGCTGAAATTGAATATGGCATGAAAGCCGCCAAAGCTCTCGGTGCAAATTCGGTGACGGTTGAACTTCCGACTAATTCAGCTCAAACTAAGCGGTTGGGTGATTTGGGAGCAAAAAACAAGGTTTATGTGGGTTATCATGCTCACTTACAGGCAACTGATAGTCTTTGGGATGAAGCCTTAAGTCAATCGCCGTATAACTCGCTTAATCTTGATTGTGGACATTATATTGCGGTAGGTGGAAAAAACACCAAAGAGTCATTATTGGCACTAATCGAAGCAAAACATGACCGTATTACTAGTATGCACATCAAAGACCGCACAGCTGATGGAAAAGGAAATTTAGCTTGGGGCAATGGCGACACGCCACTCAAAGAAATTTTGGCTTTAATGAAAACTAAGAAATATAAGTTTCCTGCAACAGTTGAATTAGAATATGACATTCCCGAAGGCTCAAATGCTGTGAAAGAGGTCGCCAAATGTGTAGCTTATGCGAAAGAGTTGTTGGCTTGATGAAGATAAATTGGTAAGTAGAATTTTAAAGCCTACTTACCAAACTATATTGTAGTATTGTAATTTTAATATGAGTAATGAATCAACCAACGTATAAAATTCAAGTAAATGAGGAAAATACTTACAGTTTCATAAGTGTAGGGAGAAGGGGTTTGGTATTAAAGGTTGTTAGATTTGATGAAATCGAATCTGACATTTTTAACTTAGGCTTTGGTGATTTTGACTTTGAAAGGCAAACTTTGAGCGACTCAATCGTTAGTGATAATGGTGATATATAAAAAATATTGGCAACAGTTGTTTTAATTCTCAACGATTTTCTTCAGAATAATCCTAAATTTTCTGTATTTATTGTAGGTAGTACATTAAGTCGAACAAGGTTGTATCAAATTGCTATCAACAGATACTATGAAGATTTTAAGGTTTACTTTGAAATATTTGGTTTTAAAAATAGTGATTTTGAGATATTTCAAAAAAATGTGAATTATGAATCTTTTTTAGTTAGAAAAATGTTATAAATTTGATAATTTTTATCATTATTATGAAAAATCTTGTAGAAAATGCTAATTCAAAATTGCCAAAAGGTGATTTTGTTAAAGATGAAAATTTCTCTTTTTTGAAAGACATTGACTTGTTTTCAAATAAAAAAGCCATTGCCAAAGAAATGCTTAAAGGTGCGAAATTGCCTGCTCGTTAATATTTCTCTCACTTCAACCGATTTACCAAAACCAATATCGCAGTATCTTTTTTAGATTCATTGATTCTTCCACGTTTTTTTCGGTCGAAATTGCCCAGTACAATATCTTCATCACCATCGGCATCGAGGTCGGCGGCATCCATTACAAGCCAATTTCCTGCGTTTACTTCTTTGATTGACGCGGCTGAAAAAGTAAATTTTCCTTTGTTTTCGAGGTAAACAAAACCTTCTCTTGGTTGATTTTTAAAGTTTGGAAAATAGGAAATTGTAGCAATATCCAAATCTCCATCCTTATCAAAATCGCGAGCTAATGCCTTGAAACAGCCATTGATTGGATAGAAAAATGCTTGTTTGTAGTTATTTTTGCCATCATTCAAATAGCCATAAACTCCGTGATAAGGTTTGAGTACATGAGTAGTATAATCGGCATTATCACCACTGGTATAGAGAATGTCTTTGTGACCATCTTTATTCAAATCAACTAATTCAAAAAAAGAAGAGCCATTAATAGGCGTAAATCTTAGTATTTCTTTTGAGTCAAATAGAGGAACGCCTCCCTTACCATTTCCTTTATTTGTAAACAAAAAAATGCCTTCTTGTGCTTGGGCAAAAAGTACCCAAATATCAGGCAGACCATCTTTATTTACATCATCAATATATGCCTTTATTGCTCCAGGAAATGGCCTAATTATTTGCTTTTGAAATTTGTTTTTTCCTAAATTTTTCATCCAAACTAAAGCCCCATTTTTATTGCCGTAGCCACAAACGAGTTGGTCTGTAAGTCCATCTTTATCTAAATCAAAGGCAATGCTTTGAACAGGGCGAGTAAGATTTTCGAGAATTCTTCCTGTGTTTTTAAAATTGGTCTTTCCATCAAAGTTGAAACTATGAAGTGAGCCTTTGGCTAAATCGTTGGGATTTAAGATGCCGATATTTGTAAAATATCCAACTCGATTTTCTGCTTTTTGAAGTGTATTTCCGAAATCAATATCAACTATTGTTTCTTTTACTTTTTGAGCCAAAATAGTTGCTGCTTTTTTATCAAAAATACTCAGCATTGAATCACTGCCGGCGTAAATTTTCTGGTTGGTACTATCAATTTTGATGTAAGTAAGCGATGGAAAACTACTTTGTGGAATTGAAATTGGTTTTACCGAAAACAAATCAGTAATTACCGAAATTTGCTTACGACCTTGACCTGGTAATTTTTCTGGAGCATTTTCTTCATAAAAAGCTATAATTTTAGCCCAATCTTCGGGTGTGACGCTTGCAACGCTCTCAAATTTTCCATCAGCACCTTTTTGAATATCTGGATAAGCTTCACCATTGACAATCTGTAAACCCATTTGTTGAGCCATTATTGGCATGACATTATTTTTCCAAGTTGTTTTATCAAGCAAACTTGGCTCTGGGAAAAGGTGGCACGAAGCACAATAAGTTTGAGCTAATTTTTCACCTTCCGATTGTTTATTGCAGCTTAGCGTAAATAATAAACCGATGAAAGGGAAACAAGCGATTACCCGTAAAATATTTATGTTTGGAGTTCTCAATTCTTAACTACTTTTTTTGTTCTAATACCATTTTTCCCGTACAAAACCAAGATATAGCTGCCCGATGGAATTGTCTGCAAAGATACGTTGAGTAAGCCTTCGTTGATGATGGTTTTTCTTAAAATAATACTAGCTTTTTGGTCAATTAATTCTAAACTTTGAATGTCTTTTAAACCTGAAATCATTATGATATCCTCGATTGGATTAGGGTAAATATTAATAATTGATTCTTTTTCAATGTCAAGAGGGGTGGAGTTGTCGATAATTTCTTCAATTTTTATTGAAGAAATATTGATATTCGCAATCGTTGTTCCTAAATCAAAGCTCATTCGAGCGGATAAATCGCTTGTTTCATTCATTACGAAAGTATAAGAAAACTCCTTTTCTTTTGTGCCGAAAGTTAAGTTACTGTATCCAGAATAACTATTATAAGGAGATGCATTTTTGCCAATATAGTTTATTACCGAAACATCTTTGTCGGCTTTTGCTGTAATGCTTACTAAATATCTTTTTTTGTTTAAAATCGGAATATTTCCCTTGGTTAATTGTACGTGCCAACCGTCTTTTGAAGCAGTTTTTACACCAATATTCAAACCATTATTCCGTAAAATCGTAGCTGTCGAATTAGGTTGCACACCCAAATTCCATCCATCGTTTGTGCTAAAATCGCTTTGATAAAGTATTTTTGTTGCTAAAACCTTGGCATTAGACATCGGATTTTTTAGCAAAGCATCTACTAATTTAGTATTATATTGTTGATTTGTGGGGTTATAAATACCAAAACCTGCACTAAATTCCCAATAGGCCCAACTGAAACCTTGTTCTTCAAACCAACGAGCCAAAAAAGTAGTCCATTTTACCCTACTTTCAATATCGGCTTTGCTGTAAGCTCCAAATTCTCCAACATGAACCGGAATGTTTTTTTGTTTGGCGAGAGTATTCAAGTAGTCAAATTCTGACATTATTTGATTCCTTTCAAGAGCCAAATCTTCCCAAATCGTGCCGAGCCAATTTTGAGCCTCGCTACCTACCCATTCTGCTCCTTGATGCGTAAAATTGAAAGGATTATAATAATGGACGGTCAAAATAATATTTTTATCATCGGGAATTTTTAGACTTGGAACTCCGCTAAGTCCACCATAATTAGCTGTTCCCATCAAAACTGCCCTTGTTGGATTTGTCTTACGAATACTCTTTAAAGCATCAGAAAAATAGGTATTCCAAAGGTCGGGTGTTAGATTTGCGTTAGGTTCGTTTAATACTTCAAACAGCAAATTTTGGTCATAATCCTTGAAAAAAGCAGCAATTTGCTCCCATTGGCTAATAAATCTAGGCTTTGTTTTTTCGGGATTTGCAAAAATCTCTTCATGGTGATGCATATTTATGACCACATATAGTTTACTCGCACGAGCCTTATCAATGACATATTTTATTCTTGCCAAAAAAACTGAATTTATTGCATACGGCTCAGTTTGCGAAGCTCGCGTGGCAACATCCCAACGAATCGGAATTCTTACATGGTTGAAACCCAATTGTGCGATTCTCTCAAAATAATCATCTATGAAAGGGTTTCCCCATTCTGTTTCAGTGGGAGCTTCAAACATATTTCCCATATTTATTCCTCGACCTAATTTTTTGTTTAGGTCTTGAATCGAAAGGCCTTGAGCATAAAGGATTTGTGAGAAGCTTATAAAAACAATGGTGATAATGAAGTTATTGATTTTCATTCTTTTGAATTTGAATATTTTCTCAAATTTAAAACTAATCTTGCGGTTGTTCAATAAAAAAAAGGAAGCCTTCAATCAAAGCGAATGTCGCCCAGCGAAAGCTTCCATAAAGTTTGTCAAAGAATTACTTACAAATTTTTTTTCTTCAATTCATTTACGGCAAAGTCAGCCGCACGAGCTGTGAGAGCCATATACGTAAGCGAAGGGTTTACGCAAGATGCCGAAACCATCGCTGAACCATCAGTAACAAAAACGTTTTTCGCTCCCCAAACTTGGTTATTACCATTCAAAACCGAAGTTTTTGGATCACGACCCATGCGGGCAGTTCCCATTTCGTGAATCGCCATACCCAAATATGAGCCACGGTCGTAACCTTTTACGTTTTTTACACCTGATTTTTCGAGCATTTCGATGGCATCGTTTTGCATATCGACACGCATTTTTTTCTCGTTTTCTTTCAATTCTGCATCAAAAACTGGTAACGGAAGTCCCCATTTATCTTTTTCGGTTGGGTGTAAATACACACGATTTTCAAAGTAAGGAAGTGTTTCACCAAAGCCACCGAAGCCCATAGTCCAGTTGCCAGGTTTTGTTAAATCTTCTTTGAAATCTGCACCGAAATTCAATTCGGCTACATTTCGTTGCCATCCTTGTCGGCTACCACCACCTTGATAACCAAAACCACGTATATAATCACGTTTGTCGGAGCCAATATTTCGGTAACGCGGTACATAAATACCATTGGCACGGCGGCCAGAATAATATTTATCCAAATCGCCTTCCCACTCGCCACCAGCACCGGTGCGGAAATGGTGGTCCATCAAATTATGTCCAAGTTGACCAGAATCATTGCCAAATCCATTAGGGAAACGCTCAGAAGTTGAGTTGAGCATCAAGGTTGTAGAACCCAATGTACTTCCACAAACGAAGATGATTTTTGCATAAAACTCACGCACATCGAGCGTTTGAGTATCAACTATGCGAACGCCCGTAGCTTTTTGAGTTTTGGTATCGAATAAAATTTCTTTAGCAACAGAATCTGGACGAAGCGTTAAGCGGCCAGTTTTAGCTGCAGGCGGCAATGTACAAGATTGTGTACTGAAATAGGCACCAAATGGACAGCCTAATGCACATTTATTGCGATATTGACAAGCTGCACGACCAACACCAAGCTGTTCTTTGCGAGCTTCCGAAAGGTTTGCTACACGCCCGATGGTCATCGTACGACCTGGGAATGTTTTTTCAAGACGTTTACGCACTTCTTTTTCTACACAATACATTTCCATAGGCGGTAGAAAATCGCTATCAGGCAATTGAGGTAAACCAAGTTTTTCGCCAGAAATACCCGCAATTTTTTCTACATAAGAATACCAAGGAGCAATATCTTTATAGCGAATCGGCCAGTCAACGGCGATACCATCTTTTAGGTTTGCTTCAAAGTCAATATCGCTCAAACGATAAGTTTGACGACCCCACATGATTGATTTTCCACCAACAATATTTGGTCTGTACCAGTCGAAACGTTTTTCTTCTTTGTACAAAGCATCTGAATCGTTCATCCAGTATTTTTCGCTCATTTCGTTGTACGGATAATCACGGGCTAATTTCGGATGACTTTCTTTTTGAGCAACCGTTAAGCGTCCATTGTATTGCGACTCCCACGGAGCTTTCATAGCGTTTTCGTAGCCTGTTACGTGTTCGAGTTGGCGACCTTTTTCGAGCATCAATACTCGCATTCCTTTTTCGGTCAATTCTTTAGCTGCCCAACCGCCCGAGATACCCGAGCCGATTACGATGGCATCGTAAGTTTGGTCTTTGATTAAATCTATATTTAAGTTTGCCATTGTTTTAATTTGAAAATTAGATAATTTGGTGATTTGAAAATAGTTTGCAAGGGGGCGAATAGATAACTTGGTAATTTATCAATTAGGTTTAGTATTTGTAATCACAATTGTAAATTACATTTTCAAATTGACAAATCTCCAAATTTTCAAATCATAATGCCCAAGCTTTCTGACCAGGTTTGAGTGGAATACAAGCTTCAAACTTGCCAGGGATTGGTAAATATTCTAAAGCTTGTGTTGCACCAATTTCTGAAGTGAAATAGCCCGTTACGGTTAAACCTTTCATCATTAAGAAAAAAGCTTTATTGTCAACTGTACTTTGTTTGAGCATTTCGTTTTTCTGAGCCACATCAATTGCAGCAAATCCTTTACCAAATTTTGCTTGGCTATCGGCATCTAGTTTTGCTAATCCAGCATAAAATTTCTCTTGTTCTGGTTTCTCAAAACAATCACGCACTACTCGCACAATAAATTTTTCAACACCTGCTGCTTTTGCCCCTGGCGTGCCTGTTGTTGGAATAATAATATCGGCCACTTCGGCCAATAAAGCTGATTGGTCGGCTGTTACTGCAACACTTTCGCCAGTGTTGAGAATTTGCCCCATAGCACCTGCCATTAATGGTGCAGAAAGTACACCTCCGAGTAGGAGCGTGGCTCTTTGTATGGCTTCTCTACGATTCATATATTTTAGTTTAATTTTGAGTGATAGAATGGTCGAATGATAGAATAATTTATTAAATCAAGTTGAAATATTTTAATCTTTCATTCAAAATTATCTGTGAAAACTTTCTCCTACAAACTTAAGAACTTCGGGCAAAGCCGTACGCCAATATGACCAAGTATGACCACCATCACGAACTCTAAATTCGTGCGGAATTTTCATGTCAATCATCATGGTGTGAAGTGCCATGTTGCCTTTTATTAAGAAATCATCGTCGCCGCAATCAATATAGAACTTAACTTTTTTCAAATCATTGGCATTGGCTGTTTCTACAATTTTAATTGGTGCATTTTTGTAGTAATGTTCGGTCAAACGTTCTTTTCCTTTTAAGTCTTTGCCATATAAATCACCGAAAACAGTGTTCCAGCGATTAATATCTGCATTTTGCGTAACAACCTCTTCATCAGTCCAAATAGCAGCACTCAATGGAGCGGCCGCTACAAACATATCTGGGTGTTTGGTTGCGTAAAGAAGTGTTCCAAGACCACCCATCGAAAGGCCAGCTACTGCTCTGAACTCTTTTTTTGCACGAATTCTGTAATTTGATTCGATGTAAGGAATAAATTCTTTGATGAAAAAATCTTCAAATTTTGTTTTGCCATCGAAAGTGTTCATGTACCACGATACGCCAGCATCGGGCATTACGATAATCATCGGAGGAGCTTCACCACTATTGATAGTTCGGTCGGCAATTTCGGATGTTTGGCCAAATTGAGTCCATCCAGTTTCGTCATCGGTATAGCCGTGAAGTAAGTAAAGTACTGGATATTGGCGATTGGTTTTGTCGTAATCGGCAGGTAAATAAATGCTGTATTCGACATCTTTGCCGAGTGTGCTGCTCTTGATTTTTAGACTTTCTTTGATTGTTCCTTGCTGGGCATAAGTGGCAAATGAGCCTATCAATAAAAATAGCCAAAGTAAACGTTTCATTATGTAATAGTATAAGGTTGAATAAAAACCAAATATAGTAGATTTATTGACAGGTTATATGCTAAATACAGATTTTTTAATAACTCAAATCAACTTTTTTATTCATTTTAGGGTTAGTGGACATATATGGTGCTAATACCTTTGTAACGTTTTGATTATCATATCTTTGGGTTAATGTACATTTATGGTGCTAAAACCTTTGTAACGTGTTAATTATCATATCTTTAAAAGAAACGAAAGGGTATGAATAAAAAAACTGCTTCTACTGTAAGAGCATAATTGTTACAAAAGATGGTAAATTTAATGACAAACAACGTTATAAATGTGCGGTTTGTGGAAAAAGATTTATTGATGGTGAGTGTTTGGAAAATATCAATTAATGGATAGAGTACACCAAAAGCAAACAAACTTGTGCACAACTATTAAACAAATATTTCTGTTCAATAAAGACCATTCAACGTCGATTATATTTAGTTAAGACTACCTAAAAAAGTAGCTTTCCTTAACTAGAAAATGTGCTGATGGATACGTCTGGGCGTCGCTCCGCATTTTTTGGAAAGAATTTTGGTGTTGTAGTCTTTAAAGATAGTCTAAGTGGTACTATTATTTTCACACAATTTATCAAGCAAGAAACTAATCAAATTTATTTGGATGGTATGGAAGAAATTTCACGCAGATGTATAAAAATTCAGTCTTTCATCTGTGATGGAAGAAAGGGTTTAGTACAACTATTTTCTGATATATCGATTCAATATTGTCAATTTCATCAAGTAAAAACAATTCGGACACATTTGAGAAAAAAGCCTAAATTAAAGGCCAATTAGGAACTTTGGGAGCATACTTTGCTACTTACTCGCACAGATAAAAAAAGTATTGCTGGTGATTTAGAGTTATAGTATGTCAAATGCAAACCATTTCTCAACGAGCAGAGAACGGATGAAAATGGGAAGCGACGATGTGTTCATAAAAAACTGAGAAGTGCTTACAGAAGCCTCAAAAACAATCTGTCATAGTTGTTTAATTGGTATTACAACAAGTCGTTAATTATCCCTAATAAAACCAATGCTATTGATAGTTATTTTGCTGATTTGAAGAACAAATAGAGGAATCATAACGGTTTATCTTTGGAGAAAAAAAGAAGTTTATATATGAGTTTTTTTTGGATAAATACCTCAGGGTGTCGATAAAAAAGTTTACAAAATCCCCTTTTGGTGACTCTCTTCGGTCTCAAATTATCCCTAATAAGTTACTCTCCAGCAGAGCGTTTGTACGTTTTATTTGACAATAAAAAAGAAAAAAAATTAGTATAGATAGTTCCAATTATTAAAAATATACACCACCATTTTTGTCCATTAAAACAATGCGTCTATTGAAAAACATCATAAATGTTCATTACTTCAATTTTTTTGATAAATACTTGATAGCATATCACAATCAAGTAATGAGCATAAGAGTACCCACCTATTGTTTGCATAAAATTTGCTTTCTAAACCAGTCTTGAAATCAAATATAGACAGTTGTTTCTCAGATTTATAGTTGACCATCTGCAAGGTTTTTTCTTTATATAAAGGAATATCCTTGCACTTTTACAACAAAATATCCATCTATATATTTGATAGTCAAATAGTTATGACTTTTTTAGAAAGCCTTATTTTTAACTATAAAAAGAGCTTTGGAAAGCACAATCTTGATGCAACAGCCGTATAAGGTAATAATATATCAGCATCCAAAGCAGGATTTTCGGATTTTAACTTGTCGTATAAAAGTATTCAGCAAGCTGAAATTCTAAAAGTAGTTTTGCTTATAATTATAGCAGCAAGTGTTCAACGTTTTGCGAACATCGGCAAAATCTTGTGGTTTTTTGCCCATCATTTTTTCATTTTCAGCAATGATTTTTGCCAAAAACTTTGGATAGCAAATAAGGGCAAATTCAACATTTGGTGATTTGGCAAAAGATTTTGCCAAAAACATTCCACAGCTATTTGTTCCCATTATTCCCAAAATTACTTTTTGTTTAGGTGAACAATGATAAGCAAAAAGATTGGAAAAAGTAAGCATGGCTGCCCATCCGATGGTAGTTTGTTTGATAAAATCACGTCGATTTTACATAATATTTTTCTATATTTTTTATGAAAAATTAAGTTAAAATTGGTTTTACTACTTTTCCCGCAACATCTGTTAAACGATAACGGCGACCTTGAAACTTAAAGGTAAGTTGCTCATGGTCAATGCCCATCAAGTGCATGATTGTTGCTTGAAGGTCATGAATATGAACTGGGTCTTTGGTAATGTTGTAGCCAAATTCGTCAGTTTCTCCGTAAGAAATTCCTTTTTTTATGCCACCACCAGTCATGTAAATAGAAAAACAGCGTGGATGGTGGTCTCTACCGTAGTTTTCTTTTGTGAGTTTTCCTTGCGAGTAATTTGTTCGTCCAAATTCACCTCCCCAAACGACCAATGTATCGTCTAAGAGCCCTCTTTGTTTTAAATCTTTAATCAACGCAACCGATGCTTGGTCAACTGACTTTGCCATGATTTGAATATCTCTGGGTAAGTTACCGTGATGGTCCCAACCTTTGTGGTAGAGTTGTATAAAACGTACATCTTTTTCGGCTAATTTTCTGGCTAAAAGACAATTAGCAGCAAAAGTACCGGGAATGCGGCTATCAGGGCCGTACATGTTAAAAACTGAATCTGGTTCTTTGGATATATCTAATGTTTCCGGTACAGAGCTTTGCATTCTGTATGCCATTTCGTATTGTTTCATACGACTGTCGAGTTCGGGGTCTAATACTTGTTTGTATTGGTCTTCACTCAATTTCGACAAAGCACTTAACATATTTCTTCTAGACGATTTATCGATACCATTGGGGTTGTTGAGGTAATATACAGGGTCTTGCCCTGACCTAAACACCACGCCTTGATGCACCGACGGTATAAAACCATTGCTCCACAATTTTGCATAAAGTGGTTGGTCTGGGTTCGTGGTTGCTTTTGAAAGTAAAACCACAAAAGCGGGAAGATTTTTATTTTCTGAACCTAAACCATAACTCATCCAAGAACCCATCGACGGACGACCACCAATTTGATTACCTGTTTGAATAAACGTGATCGCTGGGTCGTGATTGATGTGTTCGGTGTGCATGGATTTTACAAAACACAACTCATCGGCGATTTGCTTATGATAAGGCAGTAAATCACTAATCCATGCACGACTTTTACCGTATTGGGCAAATTTAAAAGCGGATGCTGCTAAAGGAAACGAGCTTTGTCCCGAACTCATGCCTGTCAGCCGCTGCCCTCCTCTAATTGATTCGGGCAAATTCTGCCCCCACATTGCTTCGAGTTTAGGCTTATAGTCAAAAGTTTCAAGTTGAGAAGGAGCTCCACTTTGATGTAAATAAATAACTCTTTTAACTTTGGGTGCAAAGTGTGGTCCGATTTTATGAAAACTATCGTTAGCTTGAGCAGTGTTTGGTAAAATAGCCGACAATGCTGCTGCACCTAAGCCAATACCAGAGTTTGTTAAAAAAGTGCGACGACTCATTTGGTCATGCACTTGGTCTTGTAGGTCGTTAGTCATTTGTTTTTCTCAAATTAAATATCTTTTCTTCAATAAATTCATCATAAAAACATTAATCTCAAATTGATTAGCTACAGGTTGCTGCGTGTAAGGCAGCGTAGGCATATAATTTGCTGGACCAAATTCGGTGGTAATGGTTAATATTTTATTATCTTTTCGATACCTTTCAACTACTTTATCCCACCAAGCTAAGTGACTCTCTAAGGTTTTAGCCCATTCTGGAGCTCGTGGATCGTTTATTTGTGGACCTTCTTGATGACCAACTCTTGAATGAATGTGATTAGTGCGACTTAAGGCTAAATCTACTGCATCGTTTTGGTCTGCAAGCAATGATTCATGTACATTGCACCAATGAGAAATATCAAGTGTTAGGTTAATATCTGGAATCTTCATTAAATATTCTTTTGTCACATGGGCAGCAAAAAGACATTTTCCACGATGCGTTTCATGAACAATTTTTACTCCCGTTTCTTTTTCTATACGAAAGGCAGTTTCAAATATTTTTTTGTTTTGATCAAAACTAAACCAGTCTTTACCTGTTTGGCTATTGATAAAAATGGGATTGGCAGAAACAAGGTTTCTCAAATGTTTTTCGAAACTTTTTAAATGTTCATCAAAATTAGACTCAAAAGATTGATAATATTGCCCAATGATTTTAAGTTCATATTTTTCAAGTGCGGTGAGTTCTTCTTTTTGGAGCTTTGGGTCTAACGAATGAACAGATTCTATGCCATCATAGCCGGCTTCTTTTACTCGTTTACAAAAGTCATCCCATGAATCGTTGGCTCCCCAACGTGGGCAAAAAAATTTGATACCAAATATATCTGAACTATTTGACATATCGTTATTTATCATGGTACCACCGATTAAAAAAGTTGATTGTTTAAGGAAATCACGACGATTAGTTTTCATAATATTATCGTTTTACTATTGCTTCATCATAATTTAAGACCGTATTTACCACAACTGTGTAGGCAGCCAATTCATTGATTTTTAATGTTTTATCCCTTGAAAATTCACCAATTGCCAATAATGACTCTGCCCTTTTTGTGTCTTTACTAAATGCTTCAAACTCCGAATCATAAAGGTTTTTTAGAATTAACATCTCTTTTGGGCGTGGGTTTCTTGAAACTATCGATTGAAAAAAGAGTTGTATTCTTGCATCAAAGCTTGTTTTTTTCTTAATCACTCTTTCTGCTAAAACCCTTGCCGCTTCAACAAATTGTGGGTCGTTGAGCGTAACTAATGCTTGCAATGGTGTAGCTGTTTTTTGCCGACGAACGGTGCATAAACTACGATCGGGTGAATCGAAATTGAGCATCATTGGCGGTGGACTTGTCCGTTTCCAAATCGTATACATACTACGACGGTACAAACTGTCACCGTGTTGCTGTACATAATTTGTTGCATTTCGAGTAGCCAAAGCTTCCCAAATGCCTGAAGGTTGATATGGATAAACACTTGGTCCACCAATATTTCTGACCAATAATCCACTGGCTACCAAGGCATTATCTCGTACTTGTTCAGCACTAAAACGGTAGCTACTTCCCCTTGCCAGCCAACGATTATCAGGGTCAGCTTCGATTTGCTCTTTGTTAGCTTTTGATGATTGCTGATAAGTAGCCGACATTACAATTCGCTTTATAAACGCTTTGGTATCCCAACCTTCACCATCTTGTCTGAATTTTGATGCCAGCCAATCTAATAGTTCGGGGTGAGAAGGTAGTTCTCCTTGATTACCAAAATCTTCTTGGGTTTTTACTAAACCAGTTCCAAAATATTGCTGCCAAAAACGATTTACCATAACCCGAGCAAACAAGGGATTGTCTTCATCTAATAACCATTGCGTTAATCCAAGGCGATTGCGAGGAAAAGAACTTGGTAATTTTCCGATTTTTAGAGGAGTTTCGGGGCTAACCTCTTCACCATGAGCATCGTAAACACCTCTTTGCAATATGTAAGATTTACGCAGTTGTCGGCGGTCTCGAACCACCATAATATCTATTTCTTTGTTTAATACTTCCACTTCTTCGCCAATTAACTTTTGCGAATTAGCGGCCAAATGTTGGGTTTCGGGGTCAATATGCGTAATATAATAATCAAAAAGAGCTTCTTTTTGGTATTCTGAACGTTTTTCCGATGGTGTTTTTAAAGCATTTTGTACTAAATCTTTTTGGCTCATTTCACTTTGAACTTCTAGAGGTGTCAGTGCTCTTCCAAAAATTTTAAGTTCATCCACGGCGTAACCCTTATTGATGGTAGTGTGCATTTTGCCAAATGAAAAGTTGGACGAAGCAGCATAACTTTTATAAATTTTATGATTTTTATTCCAAATGGTGCTTCCATCAAGATTATCTGCCACAAATTTTCCTGTGACCAATTTACCATTAAGATATACTTTTAAACCCGATGCTTGACTCGAACCATCGTAGCTCATTGTAATGTATGTCCATTCATTCGGTTTTAGTTTTTGTTCTGTTTCAAAGTCAATAGCATTATCAGGCCAAACATTATTGATTCTAAAAGACAACCTGCCGTCTTCTAATCGTTTACATTCGTAGCCTTTACAACCAGCCAAAGGGCCTGAATTTCTATTGAAAATTTGACCTTTGAACTTGGGGTCAATGAGGCCAACCCAAAGACTGATAGTGAAGGGTTGGTTTCGTTCAAAATTGCCAACTGTGCGGTGATCAAAGTTCTTGTTGTTCCACCAATTGTTGGATTCATGAATTTTTAAATAGCCGTCTCCAATAAATTTTACACCTAAACCAAGTCGACCTTTTATTGAAATAGGCCGACCTTCAATTTCGCCATACATTTCCATAGAAAGGGTATCATTGGCAAGATTTGCAAAAAATGGTCGCTCTTTATCTTTTTTTTCGCCTTCCCATTTTACTGATTTTACTTCAAAAGGAATATCAATAAGTAAGTCTTTTTTGGGTGAAATCAGTTGATTTTTACCTCCATTGCTTAGCCACTTTTCAAATCTTTCCCGTACTTTATCCTTTTGAGCTTCAGTCTTTTTTATATTATTCGATAATAGACTTTTAATAAAATTAATCCTTTTTTCAGCCTCTTTTTTGGGCAAGGTCATCATCGGACTTGAAGTAGAACCAAATGGCGACATTCCATGTTCATTGATATTATTGAAAAATGCGAACATAGAATAATAGTCCTTCTGACTGATTGGGTCATATTTATGGTCATGGCAGCGACTACATTCCACAGTTAATCCTAAAAATGCTTTGCCAAAAGTATTGGTACGGTCAGCAACATATTCTACTTGGTATTCTTCAGGAACTATCCCATCTTCTTCACTTTGGGGATGATTTCGATTGAAACCCGTAGCCACCATCATTTCTTTGGTGGGCTTGGGTAGTAAATCACCTGCTAGCTGATAGGTAACAAATTTATCAAATGGCAAATTTTCGTTAAAAGATTTGATGACCCAATCACGATACGGATATGCTGTGCGAAGAGCATCATCTTGGTAGCCATTTGAGTCTGCGTAGCGAGCTAAATCTAACCAACTAACTGCTTGATGTTCGCCAAAATGTTTTGATTTTATCAATTTGTCTACAACATTTTCGTAGGCATTTACCGATTTATCATTAATAAATGTCTCAATTTCCAAAGGCGTTGGAGGCAAACCAGTCAAATCCATGTAAACTCGGCGGAGAAGGGTATATTTATTGGCTTGTGGGCTTGGTTTTAAGCTCTTTTCTTTCATTTTTGCTAAGGTAAAATGATCAATTTCATTCTTTACCCACTTTTTTTCCTCATCTTCAGCCAAACCCCAACGAGCTAAAAAACTCTTGCCAACTTTAGGAACATCGGGCTTTTCAATTTTCGATAATGACCAATGTTCTTTGTACTCTGCTCCTTGCTTAATCCATTTGATGAGTAAAGCCTTTTCTTCATTGGAAAGTGTTAAATGACTTTGAGGTGTTGGCATAACCTCATCGGGGTCTTTGCTCAAAATTCGAGCGACTAGTTCACTATTACCAATATTTTTGGGGTCAATTGCCTTTGCTCCGCTTTCCAATTCGAGGGTCGCTCCTTCAAAATTTGCTAACTGCAAACCTGCTTCAATTTTAGCTTTATCAGGCCCATGACATTTGAAGCAACGGTCTGATATTATGGGTTTTATGTGCAGGTTATAATCTACCGTTTCAGGTAGCTTTTCTTCAAACGCCAATATTTCATTGGGGATTTCTACCGAATCGGAACAAGACCAAAAAAGAAATCCACAAAAAATTATAACTCCTGTAATGCTTATATTTTTCATTTTGTAACGATAGGATTGTTTATTATTAATTCTTCCCCAAAATTTATTTCGCAGTTTGGTAAGTTTTTTCTGAGTGCTTCAACTCCAACTAAAGTCACTTTACTTTGCCACAAATAAACTTTTTTTAACGATTTGATTTCTTTAAGTATTTCTAAACCTGCATTGGTTATGGGTGTATTGACTAGGTTTAAGTATTGCAAATTTTTGAGTTTTGAAAGGTTTTGCAGTCCTGCGTCAGAAACGGTAGTATTTTCGAGGTTTAGTCTTGTCAAATTAATCAATTCTCCGATTGTTTTTAAAGAAATTCCTGTAATCTGACTATCACCCAAATTTAGCCAAACAATTTGAAGTTTAAGGGGAAGCAATAAACCAATTTGAGCATCATTAAAGTCTGAAGTATTTACCGTATTGATATTCACCCAACCATTTTTAGGGGATAAAACATCAACACTTACATTCATTTTTGTAAGAGATTCGATGTCTTTTGTCGCAGGGTTTGGTACTTTTTCTTCTAAAAATTCTCTTACTTCTTTGCCATTTTCATTCGTTTCTTGAATACCCGCTCCTACTTGTAAACTTGCTAAAATTGTTTTAACTTTATCATCTTTCTCCAAATTAGCTGCTTTTTTATCCATGGAAGCCCCTGTTTGAATCCACCATTGAAGCAGTATAACTTCTTGCTCAGTAAGCTGAGTTTTACCTTTGGGTGGCATTCGGTGTTCATCTTCTTCAGGCAATAGAAGTCTTTTGTAGATTTCGCTTTCGTTCGTATTTCCTGCTACAATTATTTTTCCGTGTTCGCCACCTTTCAGTAATAATTCTGCCGTATCCATCCTAAGATTACCTTTTTGCTTTTGGGAATTATGGCACTGCACACATTTTTGTTCTAAAACAGGTTCGATAATATCTTTGTAAACCAAGGCCTCATTGATATTGGTAATGGGCTTACGAACCACTTTCACAGGAGCTGCACCAAGCATAGATAAGAGAGGTTGGGTTAAAAAATCTTCTCCGTGAGTCAATGCTCCACCTAAATGCCCGGTTACAGCAAGCATAATTGTAAAAATAGCTGAACTAATAATACCAAATTGCTTAAACTCTTTATCTATTTTTTTAAAAATATAAAAAGCAGTTGCAATAACAGCCAAGGCAATTCCAAACCATTTATGCCAAGCAAGCAAATCTTTTTCATAACCACCACTCTTAGAAAGTAAATAACCTGCTACGCACGAAAATATGGCTGAAATCATTCCCCAAAACGCCATTTTTATAATTGCTGGGCGTAAAACGGCATATTTTTCTTTTCTTGAAAGAAATTCAAAAAGAGCTACTAACAATAAAATACCAATTGGTAGGTGAATTACCAAAGGATGCAACCTGCCAATGAGTATTTCAAAATTGGAAGGGCTAACTTTTAATAATACCATAAGTTTGAATTAAAAACTATTAATTATTATTTCTCCAACACAGTTTGATTAATTATGTAAGACGTTAGTATGTAGTCATTGGGGTCATAAAGTTCATCCAAAAAATAAGAAAGTACACAGTTTTATGAAAAACTATGCATTTTTGGCCAATCAGTAGGCTCTAAAAGCAATATCTTATTTGTACTGTTTAGTATAAATATTTCCTTTTCACTTTTATTTTTTTTACGAAAATTAGCAAGAGCCAACCGTATAAACAAATAGATAAGTACTTTTTTTTTGTTGATGCTTTCCTCTGACACTTTCTAAAGATTTATTATGAATTCAAAAAACTCTTTTTATTTCAAATGGTAGAACTGGCGATTCAAGAACGGCTAAAATTCTATTTTTATCACGATAGGTATTTATTTCAATTAATTTTGACATATACAACCTCAATATTTTAAATGAAAAACCCAAGAATCTCACTTCGATATCGTTTTCAAAAATAATGAGAGTACACTGATGTTCATAACAGCCATATAAGAAAGTTTACTTTTTGATGAAAAGGTTGTTGTAAGCCAGCAACAAAACGTTGAAAAATGGATTGTCTCACAAAAACTGACTCAATAAGAAAGGAGCGGGATGCCGCCCATTTGAACTTGGGAGATGTGATGGTTTCAGACAAAAAAGGTGATACTTTAGCTATCAATGATTATTCGATTGAGATTCAAACCGATGGTGGTTTTATGGTAAAAATGTCCGCCAGTTATGACTTAGGAAAAATTAAAAAAGAAGGCTTTGATAGTACAACGATTCAAGCAGAATTAGACGCACCAACTTTGAATCAATTGAATAAAAATAACCACACATCAAGTTTTGGATGAGCAAAATATGGGTATATAAAAGTATAAGTCTCCATTTCGTCCATTTTTAAAACCTAATTGCCATTGGTTTTAACGAACTGATAAAATAGTATAAAAACAAATTGGCTTTAGTCAAAACTACTAATAGTCTTACTAAAGCCAATAAGGATTTTTATTCGTTGTCTGACTGTTTTACAGACATCAATAAATTACTATTTACTTTTTTGATGCAATCTTTTGTCTATTAACTCAATGCCTTTCTCGCTTCACGATCTGGGTCATTTTTGAGAATACATTCATCATTTAGAATCATGGTTTCTCCTTTTTCAGAGGTATATCTTGCCCAATTTGGCAATCCTCCACCATTTGGATTTCCTGTGCGAACGAAGTTCAAAAATGATTTTGCCATTTTTTCAGATAGTCTTCTTGGTCTTGCACCACCGCCTGTGTGTGTAAGCATGAGGTCGGTATTAAAGAACCAAAAACAAATATCGTCGCAGTGGAATGCTCTCATACGACCATCAAAAAGTGGTGGCTGAAAACCAAACCAAGCTACATAAACTGGAGCTTTTTGTTTTGCTTTGGCATCTGCCGTGGCAATTGCACCTTTACGATTACTGAGAATCATCGACCAAATTTCAACAGGTTTTTTTTCTGGAAAAACCTTGGCGTAAGCATCTACGATTTCACTTGTTTTATCACCAAATCTTGCTTTTAAATTTGCTTTTGCTTCTGATAAAGTTACGTTTTCAAGGGCCGAATTAACTCTACTCGGCGATTGCTCATTGAAAGTTGTACTTAAAATCATCGGTACGTCAGCCGAAAAGTGTAAATTATCGGCATAAAAAGCACCTACTGATAAGAAATTGCCATCTGCTACGGGAGCAAAACCGCCTCGAATAAGATTAAGACGTTTTGCTTCATCAGCCATTTTGGTTATTGCACGGTTGGCAATGTCAATGTATTCTCTCCACGGGATTTGTTGTAATTTTCCTATCTCATTGGGGCCTAAACCTGCTTCTTTTAGTACCATAGCACCGAGTTTTTCAGAATATTCTTTCGATAAACCATTGAGGGATGAGCCACTAAGTGCAACGGCTTTGTGGAATAAACCTTTAGCCGAAGGCATGGCAGTTAATGTACAAACCTTTGAACCACCACCTGATTGTCCAATGATTGTGACGTTGCTGGCATCACCACCAAAATTGGCAATATTATCTCTTACCCACTCCAAAGCTGCTACAATATCCAACATACCAACATTGCCTGATGCTGCCATTTTATCATCTGTACCTGCCAAATTTGTAAAGCCCAAAGCTCCCAAACGATGATTGAGCGAACAGAAAACCACATCACCAAATCGGCTAAGGTTTTCGCCTTGGTAGCCATCTTGCTCTACTGCATTTCCGTTTACAAATCCACCACCATGCAGCCAGACTATTACTGGCCTTTTTTTATTATCAAGAGCAGGCGTCCAAACGTTGATTTTTAGACAATCTTCGCTTACGTCGTCATAATTCCAATGGTCAACAAATGAAGCATATTGGTCAGCATAGCGTTTTTCCATGATCTGTGGAGCAGAATTTCCCCACCAAACCGCTGGCTTTACATCTGTCCATGATTTAGGTTTTTGTGGAGGCATAAAACGATTTTCACCCGAAGTATCAGCTCCGTAAGGAATGCCCAAAAAAGTATGAATCCCTCGTAGAATATAACCTCTTACTTTGCCATATTGGGTGTTGGTAACCGCAATATTATCACCAACAAATAATATTTGTTCGTCTTCTTTTTCTTTAGGCTTAAATCCTTTAGCCTCTGAAGAAATTGTAGAACCAAGAGCGAGGCCGGTCGCACCTAAGCCGGTCGCACCTAGGCCGGTCGCACCTAAGCCGGTCGCACTTAGACCTAATTTTTGAATGAAATTTCGGCGATTTGTTTTCATTTTAATAGTTTTATAGGGTGAATAGATGGAGTTTGAATTTAATTTCCCCTCCTTTTTACAAGTGGGGTAGCAAAATTCTGATGAAGTCGAATTTGACTGGGACACACCCAGTCCGAATGGTTTATTTTGGGTTAAAAGCTTTTAAATTTATTATACCCCAATTAGCCACCCCGCCGACTTCGTCAGGCACCCCTCCTTGAAAAAAGGAGGGGAAATTAATAAGTTATAAAAAATTACCCTACAATTTTCTTCAAATTAATGAAGCTGTTTGTAAGGTTGGCAACTGGAGATGGAGCTCCGTCTTGTTCTACAAAATAATGCTTTACACCCGAAGTTTTTGCGGCCTCAAAAATTGGTTTAAAATCAATATAGCCTGTGCCAACTTCTACGGGCTTTTGGGTTTCTTTATTCAAATCTTTTATATGGAAAAGAGGGAAACGACCTGGATGTTTTTGTAATAATTCTGGAATATTTACACCTGCTTTGGTTGCCCATGCAAGGTCAAGTTCAAATTTAAGTAAATCGGCACTGATTTGTGAAGCCATCATATCGAAAGGGCGTTGTCCGTCAACCATTTCAAACTCTGCAGTATGGTTATGGAAAACAAAAGTAAGTCCTGCTTTCTTGGCTGCTTCGCCTGCTTTTTGAAGAATTTCGAGCGAAAGCTTTACTTCTTCCATTTTATTCACTGGAATACTGGCACGAACCAAATATTTTGCACCCCCTTCAGCTACATCGTCAACGATTTCCTGTGTATTATTTAGCAAGTTTTTCATTGGTGGCATGGCTGGCCTAGCAGGTGCTGTATTTCCATCAGCCGATTGACGTTGGGTGGGACGATTATACGGAGCTCCAGTTACGTGGTGTGCTTGCCACGACATTCCTAAATCTGCAACTAATTTGGCAAATTCTTTAGGTTTCATGCCATAAAAACCACCATTCATACTAAATGCCGATTCGATTTCTTTGTATCCGATTCCCGCAATTTGCTTTAATGTTCCTTCAACGTCTTTGTCGATTACTGACATTGTGGTAAATAATTGTACTCAAAAGTTTTTTACCTTTAATGGCTCTCCAAAAGCATCGGCTAAATTTGGTAACATCAATCCCCCAAGTGCCAAAGCTCCTGTATTTTTTAGAAAATCTCTTCTATTTTGCATTGATTTTTTGGTAATTAAAGTTTTGTTGTAATTTTTTTAGAAATGGGGAGGGGGAAGGTTTTGAGAAAATGAGAATCGGGCTTTTACACCCAATTCTCGTAACTGTATTTATCTTAGGGTTTATTATTCGCCTGCTTTAAACTCAATTGCTGAAACCGCCATCACGATTTGTGTATCTTTTGCTTTATCATTTCTGAAAACCAAATAAACATCATGCTGGCCAGCGTTTTGAGGAACATTTACTTTTAATTTACTATTCATGTTTGGGCGAGCTGGTGGTGTTGCGGCTGGTGCAGGCGTTCCTGCAGCAGGCATTGTACCCGTTGAAGCTGCTGGTTGAGCAGGCGGTGGAGCGGCGGCTCCCGACCCCATTCGCATTTCTCTTGGCTCGATTTTATCGCTTGTGCCAATCAAAGTTCCTGTTGGCGAGTCGAGGTGAAGTTCGATAACTCCACCTGCTGCACCTACACGTGTTTGTGCTTGGGCAGTAACTTCGATTTCGCTGATGCCTGTTAAATCAACGTTTGTATAAGCCAAATAAGATTTATCACCAACCATTGAAAATGAGCGTCCAGGCGTAATGACCAATTGTGTTCCCTTTGATTTGTCTGCAAACTCTGGATTTAAGATAGGGTTTTTCAAAACAACTACATCCTCCGTTGAAAGTGATTTCATTACTTTAGTTCCTTTATCTTTGTAAGCCGCACGCAAAATGTATGTTCCGTTTGATTTCTGTCCATCAGGAATTTTTGTCGAATAGCTGCCTTGCATTGGCATTGATTTGGCCGTTTTTGGCTCATTAATATTTAAGATATAATCAACCATAATATTGGCTTCGGCTATTGAGATTTGTGGGTGTGCCGCCATTATGTGGTCGCCCCAAACTCCACCACCACCATTGATGATTTTTTTTGAAAGATACTCAACTGCTTTGCTATCGCCTTTATATTTGTTGGCTACATCTTTTAGGCTTGGCCCAACTGATTTTACATCGACAATATGGCAAGATTTACAATCACTTTTTCCCATCAAACGTTCGCCCATTGAAGCAAATGCTACAGCATCAACGCCACGATGATTTTGCGAAGCCTCAATTTTATCATATCCGATTGGCATATAATCAATGCTTACTGCTACTTGTTCAGCCTTTATTTTGCCATTTGTCAAATCTCCATCTTCTTTGTCTGATACAGTTACTTCGTAGTCGATTGGTTTATTCGGGAAATAGAAAGTTTTGTTTCCTTTTTTGATGTTAAAAGCAACTGCTGGAGGTTCATTACCCACTTTTATTTCGAGCGATTCGCTATTTTCTTCGCCTTTCCCGTCTTTTACGGTCAATGTTACATCATAAATTCCTGCTTTGTCAAGCAATACAGTTGCATTTTCAGTTTTGAAAATCTTTTTGCCTGCTTTGCTTTTTACTTCCCATAAATACGTGAGTTTATCACCATCTGGGTCGTTTGTACCAGTCGATGTAAGATTTACTTTCAAAGGAGCAGAACCCGTCAAATTATCTGCTTTGGCTATCACTTTTGGCATACGGTTTCCGCCATTGTATTCTACTTTTACGAGTCTTGCGTTGTCGTTTCCTTTGAACCACGCCGAGCCATATTCTAATACATATAAATCTCCGTCTGGGGCAAAATCCATATCAATAGCACTACCGAAATCGGTGTTTGGCATGAATCGTTCCATAGATTTATAGTCGCCATTGGCATCCATTGTTACTGACATAATCCAGCCACGCATAAACTCAACAATCAACCATTTTCCTTCATAATACTCAGGAAAAACACGTTTTCCAGCTGGAAAATCGGACTTATGAAAAACTGGTCCACCCGTTGCACTTCTACCCGAGCTTCCTACCATTGGAAATTCTGCTGAAATACCATAAGGATAATAAATAAATGCTTTTTGAGCAGGAGGAAGGTTTTTTAGACCAGTGTTGTTTGGCGAATCATTGATTGGTTTTGCTGGGTCATAAGTAGCATTTGGACGAGGTTTTCCTGTTTCAAAATCCCAGTCTGCATAGGCTTTGTTATCACCTATAAAATATGGCCAACCAAAATTACTTGCTTTACGAGCTTGATTAAATTCATCGTATCCGCGTGGACCTTGCTCAGTATCAACCGAGGCATCGGGGCCAACTTCTCCCCAGTATAAATAGCCAGTTTTGCTATCAATGGTTGGTCTCCACGGGTTGCGGTGTCCCATTGTGTAGATTTCTTTTTTTACCAGACCATCGCCATTATTTGGCGTAGTTTCGAATAAATTTCCTTTCGGAATTGAATAAGTAGCATCCGCTTCCGGCTTAATTCTTAAAATTTTCCCTGTCAAACTGTTTGTATTTCCTGCCCCACGTTGGTCGTCCCAATATTCCCAACCTTTTCTTTCGTCAAGATTTGCGTAGCCAGGTGTACCACTATTCGAAGTATTATTTCCAACTGTCAAAAAAAGATTTCCTGCTTTATCGAAAACCATTCCACCGCCTGTATGGCAGCATTCTTCACGTTGGGTAGGTACATTCAAAATTACCTTTTTTGAACTCGCTACCAATTCTTCCCCACGTAGTTCCCAACGAGCAAGTACATGCTGATTTATTTCTGTATCCGCATAATACATATAGATCCAGTGGTTTTGCTCAAAATTCGGATCGTGGATTAATCCCATCAAGCCTTCTTCTGCTTCACGTTTTACTCCTTTTGCATTGGTATATTTTGTGTTGACGGGAATCATGGCTAAAGTTTTGACTTCGCCTGTTTCGGGGTTATATTGCTTCAAAGCACCTTTGCGTTCCACGAACAAAACTCTGCCATCTTTTAGCAATGTCATTTCCATTGGTTCGTCGAGTTTATCGCCCAAAACTACTTTAGTAAAGCGATTTTCGTCTGGTGCTTTTTGAGCTGCAATTTCGAGTACATTCATCACAGAAATCGCGATGAGTAAACTCTTAAAAATATTCTTGAAGTATTGCATTTTTTTGTGATAATTGGAATGATGATTCATGTATTCGGAGTAAATGGTTGTAAGTTTTGAATAAACAAAAATGAGAATAAGAATTTTTTAAAAATAGATTAATCGGCATATCCTTTAAAGTATTCGACAAATAGGTTTTTTTAAAGGATTTATTGAATTTTTCATAATAATAATATTTTATCGTTTTGATATAATAAAGGCTGTTTTCAAAAATACTCAGTTTGGGGATTTTAGAACGTATTGAAAAGAAAATGACTGTTTTGGCCAATATTATACCGTATTTATATAAGTTTATTGGAGGATTAATGGCATTACGAATGTTTCTTTTCTTAAAATATCCTTATAAGTATAAAAATCTACGTTCTATTTTGATTATTTATCTCCAAATGGTCATCAGATTCAATGATTTTTGTATCGTTGTTTAAGATTTCCCATCGAGTGGAATAGACTTTGCAACAATCATATCCAATTTTATTCAAAATCATATGGACTTTTGAGTAAAATTGGATGTAAAAACGCTAATGATTGTTTATAATAATCTGTCATTATATTTACCTAATAGTACGTTTCGAACCTTTAATGTCTATAATCTCTACACTTTGAATGTTAGAGCTAATTATAAGATTATGAGCAGATTGTGATAAAAAAGATGAGCCAAATCCGATTTCTTCGCGACGGGTTTTTCCGTTTTTGAGTTTCAATAAAACTGTAGTTTCGTCTGGTTTTAGTGCGATGCTTCTTACTGGAAAATGGTATTCAAAAAATCTTAAAGTATTTTTGTTTTGTGAAGTAATGGTCAATAATTGCCCTTGTGGATTCATTATTTTTACCAAACTTTTGGCGTCACCTGTCACACAATAACCACTTTTATCAAGGGCAATTGGAGTAAAATTGCCATTTCCATTACCATTTAGAAGTAATCCGTTGAGTGCATCATTTCGTCCAACTGATACTTCTGCCCCAAAATCATTTCCTGTTAGTAGTAAGTCCAGATTTCCATCTTGGTCGAAATCTTGGGTAATTATGCCAAAAATTGGTGCAAATTGAGCTTGCATAGGCAGTTCTCTTATCTCAAAAACACCATTTCCTTTGTTTTCAATATAGCTACTTTTTAGCCAATTAGCTTTCAGAATCAAGGCATCTTTTAACTCTTCTGGTTTTAAGATTTCTTTGATTGTTGCCTGTGAAAATTTGGCATAATTCTGAAATCGTTGACGAGTTTGGATAAATTGTTTAGCTAAATCATCCCGCGTATTGTAAGGAAATTCTTTGAGTGCATTATCCAAATCTTTATAGTAAACGGTTGGAATGGCATCATAAAAACCATCATTATTGAAGTCTTTTGCATAGACACTCACGGGGTGCTTGTCCGATGCGTGCAAAAGTGTATTAATGCCGGTATTGCCAGCAATATAATCCATATCCCCATCATTATCGAAATCTCCCGAAGTAATGCTTGTCCACCAGCCAATTTTATCTGCGATAGATGTATTCTGTGTTTTGCCGAAGCTAAAGACTCCTTTTTCATTTTTTAGGAATTTAATTGGCATAAACTCACCTGCAAGTACTAAGTCTTGCCAACCATCATTGTCGAAGTCAGACCAAGTAACATCGCAAATCATACCGATATTTTTTAGTTGTGGAGCAATTTGAGCCGTTACGTCAGTAAAAATAGCTCTCCCGCTTCCAGAGGGTGATGTAACCGAGCTCCCCTTCTGG
>CAMAQF010000018.1 GCA_945860265.1 Emticicia agri
ATCACAAAGAGATAGAATTCGCTCACGTCCATTGACAGAGGCATTAGTAATATCACTTCGGCCTTTTCCTCCTGCACCAATGGCAGCGATGTTAAGTTGGTCGCTTGGAGAAATAAAACCTACTCCGCCGAGTACATTTCTCGGAACAATAAAAAAAGAAGAGGCAATTGCTCCTTTTTTAATAAAATCTCTCCGAGATTCATTTAGATTTTTTTTCATTTTTTTAAATTTTATTGGATTGAATATTTGAACTTAATTGTTTGTAATATATAGAATGCTACCACATAATTTTTTTAGCTCTTTTTACACTTCGAAACTACTAAAAAGTTTGGGTCTAACTCTTCTAATAAACAAATAAATTTAGATTAATTTTTTGTTCAAAACATCTATTTATCAATATCAGTGATTTATGGTAATATTTTAAGTTAAAACCATTCGACTTTTCCTCTCTGTAAAAAACTTATTAATTGCAATCGTCCCAATACCTACATGTCCAAGCAATCCAAGTACTCCAGTTTGGGCCAGTGCTGTGTCCACCCGCGTGTTGGCGAAATGCGATTTCTCCATCGGTTAAGGCCATTCCAAGTTTAGGAAATTCCATAGCTCCTAAACCTTTTTTTCGATGTAAAATATACACAGAACTTGCATTAGCTGCTCCCAAAAACATTCCTTTTGCATCCACCCATTGGCCTTCTATTTGTGGTGAACCGGAACTTATAAAAACTGGTCGTGGTGCACATAAAGCGATTAATTCGTGAGCATCAACTGAAAGGTCGTTGGGTGTTTTTTTACTTGTAAAATTAATAAAATTGCCCGCAAACCAATGATATTCGCCAGAAGATGCGAGGTTTTCGACTTGTTCGCCAAAAACTCTTCGAAGGATTTTTGCACCACCAGCACCCGATGAACCTATAAAACCTATTGAAAAACGAGGTTCGAAGGCCATCGAAACGAGAGCTGCTTTTCCGTATCTTGAAAGCCCTTCGATTGCCACACGTTTGACATCAACATCTTTATCTGACTCAAAATAATCAATAGCACGACTGGCACCCCAAGCCCATGCACGTAATGCTCCCCATTCGTCGGGTTTTCGACGTCCACCTTTGTTTACCAATCCAATGATTCCTTTTGTAAGACCAGCTCCATTATCTGCTTGAATACTACTTGGCTCGATAATGGCATATCCCCAACCTCTTGAAATGAGCTGTTCTTGCCAAGTAGGCTCACCCGATGAACCTAGTCCATTTGGTTTAAATGAGCTGGGATTAAATGGCGATCTAATAAAACCAAATTCCATTACTACTGGCACAGCCTTTGGAGCTTTGGCAGGAATTACCAATAATATATTTATCTCAACCTTTATTGCTGGATAGGCTGAGTTATTAACTATCCCTTTTAATATTTTTTGAATAGTAGCTTTATTGCCGATCGAAGTATCTTTTACAGAAATCACCTCCCAATTTACGGCTGGTAGATTTTGTGGCAATCGACCATAAATTTCATTTTCAAAATCTGTTACTAATTCTGGGCGGCGTTTTTCAGTCCAATCTTTTAGATTCTTCACTTTTTTGCCATTTTTAAAAATCAATGGATCGGGCAAAGTATATTTATTTACTTTTTCTTCCGAACTATTGGCCGCATTGGCATCATTGGGATTGCCCGAAGGGCCTCTACGAATAATTGAACGATCAATTCCCAACTGTTTGACCATGTCATTATAGTCCTCAATGGTGAGTTTATTGATGCTATCACGTTGGGCAGGTGTTAGACCAAATTGAGCAAAACTTGAAATACTGATGCTGCACAATAAAATAATATGCTTGAGTGCTTTCATAGTTTAAGGTTGGGTTTTTGTCTTGATGGCCTTGATATGTTCGGCCACATTAAGCATAGTATCGATATAAATTTCTTTTTCATTTTCTTTAAGATAATGCAACAATTTGCTGTGTTCTTCTTTCGCTACATTTAGTCCATGTTCACCTCCTACACCATGAAACAAAAAAACAAGTAATTTACCTGAACTTTGGGCTTGTTTAACCAATGCTATCATCTGTTCGGCAGTAGTTCCCTCCATGCTATAACAATCAATATCGAGTAAGGCCTGCTCTTCTAAATTGTGCATTTCTGACCTAACAGCTCTTGCCGCAATAAAATCATTAGCAAGGCTTTGCATAAATTCGCCTTCAATCACTTTTTTGTGTCCACAGGTATAAGCAAAAGTGCGTTTGTCTTTACCATCTATTGATTTTAGGTAAGCATTACACATTCTGACCTCATCTTGTATTCGTTTCAAGCTATATTTACTTAAATCATACTCAGGCCTGACCCAACTCATTCCTGGAAGAGTGGCATCGCATGGATGATAAAGGGTATGATTTCCTAACTCGTGACCACTTATAGCAGCTTTTCGCCAATGAATGACACGTTTTGCACCCGCGTCTGATGATGCAGTCAAATAGAATGTTCCTTTCAAACTCAACGAATCTAATGCTGGAATAACGTTATCAAGATGAACATTTAGTGCATCATCGTAAGTCAAAACAACGGCACACTTTTTTCCTTTCCATACTTTGGTTTCATCAAGCTTTTCGACGTCAGTTCTGAATGGCGATGCAGGAAGAGTAGCCGAATTATAAAAATTTATGTCTTCAGGATTATCTTGCCACGCATATCGCACATATTTTGGTGATTTGACGGTTTCATGCCATAATTCGATTTTGTCTTTTCCAATGATTTTGGACTTCGCCCAAACGAATTTTTTATCGTAATCCGCAATCGCAAACCAACGTAAATCTTCACTATCTTTTGAAACAATTCCCTCGGCTACATTATCGAAACTCAGTGTTATTTTATCGTTTTCGATACTTTGAGATTTGAGTATTGGTCCGGCATAAACGAGAGATTTTTCGTTGTAAGCTAAATTTCTGGCCGAAAGTGCAAGACGTTTGCCAATATCTTTTTTATTAAGTGGGTGAATGTCATTCCATTCTCCCAAATCTATTGTAACCGTTACAGCAGTGTTTGGTAATTTTAGTGCATGATTTTGCCCTTCTCTGAGTCGAGCGATATTGCTTTCGGTGGGAATATAATTTACTTCTTGAAAATTCGCCAACTGCACCACAAAAAATGGTAAGTTAGTTTCCTGCCAAAGGTTTCGCCAGTCGTTAATCAAAGCAGGCATAAATGCATCATAAGCTTCGGGATTGCCAACATTGCTTTCGCCTTGATACCATACAAAACCTTTGACTTTCATTGGCAAAACTGGAGCAATCATAGCATTATATAGAGCAGTTGGTTGATTTTGAAAAACAATTCCACCATTACCCGCTGTACTTGGGTTCGTTGGTTGAAACACCTCTCCTACTTTATATTGCCAAGTACCTTTTAGGTCTATTTGTTGGCTATTATTTGTCATAAAATACGGTTTATCAGGCACGAATCCACCCTTGCCTGCAGTATTTGTCACTCTGATAACAAAGGTATTTTTACCTGATTTTAGTAAATCAGCAGGAATTTCGTATCGGCGTGGAGGATATTGATAGGTAACATTCCCGATTTTTTTTCCATTTACATACATTTCGTCGGCATCAATAATTCGCCCCAAATAAAGTTTGATTGCATTCCCAAGCCAACTTTGCGGAACATCAAATTCTCGCCTGAACCATACTACGCCGTTTAAGTCTTTCAAACCTTGGTCTTCCCAAAAACCTGGAATATTTATATTTCTCCAGCCTTTGGGCTGATAATCAACACTTTCCCAATGTTCAATCATTCCTAAATCTCGAAGACTTGGTTTGATTGATGAAACAGCAGGTCGGCGATTCATTGATTTGATATAGACTGAATCTTTGTTTTTAAAAATAGTTTTCTGTATGTCGGCAAAGTTTTTAAAACCGCCTTCGCTAATCCAAGCTTCAATGGGAGTACCTCCAACTGAGCTATTGATAATACCAATTGGCACTTTGTATTTTTCATAAATTTCACGGGCAAAAAAGTAAGAAACTGCTCCAAAATTAAGAATATCTTTCGGATTTGCCGTTTTCCATTCACCCTGCGGGAAATCATCTTTAGGAGTATTCAGATCGCTTATTGTCTGCACGAAGAAATTACGAATATCAGCATAATTAGCCGAAGCAATGTCTTCGGGGTATTTTTCTTTCACTCGTTCCATCGGAATTACCATATTGCTCTGCCCACTACAAAGCCATACATCACCGAATGCTATGTTTTTGATGGTAATTTGGTTTTTACCTTTCAATAACATTTCAAAACCACTACCAGCAGGTTGTGCTGGCAACAGAACCTCCCATTTACCGTTATCATTGGTGGTAGTTTTATAATCTTTTTTATTGAAAATGAGAGATATTTTCTCTTTCGGAGAAGCCCAGCCCCAAATTTTAATAGGATGTTCACGCTGCAAAACAATATTATTAGATATAAGTTTTGGTAATCGAATTTGGGCTTTTAAATGAACATTACCAAACAAGAAAAGCCCTATAAATACTTTAATAATTTTCATAAAAGGTTGGGTCAAGATATTGCTTTGAACACAAATTTCAAAAGTGATTTTGCTTTTGTAAGGTAGTTTTTTTTCAACTGATAAAATCCATTATTTGACTCCAAATTTATATAATTAAAGTCACTTTTTTTATTAAATTTTGATGAAGCTCATGCTAATTATTGCTACCTTTCATTTACAATAAGACACAGATATTCTAAAACAACAAAAGCCCCCTTTTTAGGAGGCTTTTGTTGTTGTCAAGACAATTTCCTTCTTACTTCAGTTCAAAAACATAAATCCCTGAAGTTAGTGGAATTAATACCTTATTGCCTTCAGTTTGGTAAGCTTTTACACTTTTACCCGATTCAGTAATTTGCTTATTAGCAGGCAAATATAATTTAGCATTTGTTACTTGAATCCTGCAAATAATAACAACTAATCAATTATATTTGGGAAATAACCTAAATTCCAAAAAAATAATAATGTTAAACCAAATACGCAAAGAGCTACTAAATCTATCCCTTTCCAATAACTTGCTTAAATTACGTGACTTTAAAGCGAAAGGACTTGATTTAATTGGTATTAAATCTAATCTAATATTTAACTATTTAATTGAAGAAGAAAGGATATTAAACTTTGATTTAGAAACGGCTGATGATTATGAAGATATCGTAGTTAAAATTCCATTTACATATAATGAAAATAAGAAACATGCCAGCATAATAGCTAATTCAAATCACAAGACTGTTCAGAAAAAACTCAAAAACACTTACAAGGAAGCCAAAGAATTTACAGATGAGCGAGGAATTAATTCTCTTTATTTATCTATTGGTGCTTTAAAGTGGTACGAAGATGAAAAAAGCGAAATCGAACTCTTTGCCCCTCTAATACTTATTCCTGTTGAGCTATTAAAATCAACAGACCATGGTGAAGATTCTTTTTCATTAAAATTTGCAGAAGGCAATATCGAACCTAATTACACGCTAGAACGCAAATTAAAACATGAATTTGATATTAATTTTCCAAATTACGACTATTTTGAAAACACTTATGAAAATATACAAGAGTATTTTTCTCATATAAAAAACTCGATATTAAAGATAAAAAGATGGGAAGTTATTGAAGATAAAATCACATTAAATCTCTTTTCATTTCTAAAAATTATGATGTATCATGATCTAGATGATACAAAATGGAATGAAAACAATGTACCATCCAATAATCAATTTATATCAAGATTATTATCAAACAGTGGTGATTTATCATTTCAAGATTATAGTCAATTTGAAGATATTAATGCAATAGAAGATAATATAAGTTTAGTTAAAGATATAGGAAATGTTTTAGATGCGGACAGTTCGCAAATTGAAGCAATTAATCTAGGATTAAATAAAAAGTGTTTGGTTATTAAGGGGCCACCAGGAACTGGTAAATCACAAACAATTACCAATTTTATTGCAAGCTGTGTCGAAAAAAATAAAAAAGTATTGTTTGTAGCTGAAAAATTAGCGGCTTTGAATGTAGTAAAGAATAGATTAGATAAAGTTGGCCTAGAATTGACTTATTTAGAACTACATAGCCACAAAGCAAATAGAAAGGATGTATTAGATTCTATAAACGCTTCACTTACCGCCCAAACTAATCGAGGACTGAAAGACAATAACGAAATAGAAAAACTTGAGGTAGAAATAGCCAATTTAAACAATTATTATGATATAATATTTAGTTCTGTTTCAGGAGTATTGGTGTACGAAATGATAGCTGAACTAGTCGAGCTAAAGATGAATTTCCCTAGTTTGGAAACAATTTCTGGAATCAAAGATAATTGGTCAAAAGAAGAAATTCATAATTTAGACAAACTAGTCAAACAAGCAACTGAATTCACAAATACCCATGGTCTAATCAAAAATTTACCATTTTATGGCATTAAAAATCTACAAATAAATTTTGGCATAAAAGAAGAACTTACTGTTTTATTTAAGAAACTTCAAAATTGCATAAATCAACTAAACGAGACATATTTAGAGATTAAGTCTGTTTTGGGTTTTTCTGAAAGTCTAAATCTTGAAAAGCTCAAAGACCTGACAACTTGGATATCGCTTTTAGAAACCTCTCCAGGTGTTGAATTAATCAACATTAAAGAAACTTTAGAATGCAAAACTAAACTCTCTATTTTATTTAAATGTGGCGAAGAACTCAAAGAAGTAGAAGAAAAGTATGAACATATTATTACTAAAAATGCTCATGTCCAGAATTTCTATTTTGAAAAATCAATATATGAATCAAAAAAAGATTCATTTTTAAAATTCTTATCAGGTGATTTAAAAAAGGCACGATTAAAGCTTTATTCAGTATTAAAATCTAAGCCAAAAAGTATACAAGAAGAATATGAAATCTTAGAAATTATTATTCTTAAAAAGGAAATCATAGAACAAATGGAGGCTATGCAAAGTTCGGTCTTACATGCTTTCAAAGCAAAATATGATTTTACAAAAAACTTTGATTGGCTGGCGGCAAAAGCTGAGTTTCAATTTGTGGAAAAACTATATGATTTTGCCGAAAAATCAATTTTCGATACTCGTAAGGTACTTATATCTGCGGAAATTGAATTTGAAAAGTTAAAATCCACAGGAATGCTATTAAAAAGCAAAAATTCTGAATTGAACAATTTTAATTCAGAAATAAGTACATTATTGCCGAATGAGTGTATCACCAAAGAACTACTTAATTTGCCTATTGAACAGGTTATCTTAAAAATCAATGGGATTGTGAATAATTTTGATACCATAAATTTAACTTTAGAATGGAATATACTTCGCAAAAACTTAATTGATAATGGTGGAAAGGAAGTTTTAACATACATTGAAACTTTAGAAGATAAGGCTACGAATGATTCCTACCCAAAATGGCGTAAATCTCTATTAATATGCCAATTAGACAAAACCAACCTAAATGAAATTGTTAATAAAGATATTGCATTAAATGCTGACACGTTCAAAGAATTGGATTTGTTTTTTATTAATAAATTCAACAGAGAAAAAACTAAATATAAGTACCTTAATAGTATACCTACCTATGCTGCATTAGGTGAGCAAATGAACATATTGCGTGCAGAGCTAATAAAGAAGCGTAGGCACATGCCTTTGAGAAAGTTATTGACTAAAGCTGGAAATACCATTTCCACTATTAAGCCAGTATTTATGATGAGTCCGCTTTCTGTAGCTCAATATTTAACACCAGACGAATTTAATTTTGATTACGTAATTTTTGATGAAGCCAGTCAAATTAAGCCTGTAGAAGCGTTTGGGGCTTTACTTAGAGGCGAAAGGGCAATAATTGTTGGTGATGACAAACAACTTCCACCTTCATCATTTTTTGATAATGTTTCTGAAAATGATGAAACATTTGATGAAGAAAACAATAATACAGTAATAGATGTAGACAGTGTGTTAGATCTTTTTGTAGCGAGAAACGCTATGCACACTATGCTCAATTGGCATTACAGAAGCAAACATGAATCTTTAATAGCTATTTCTAATAAACTTTATTATGAATCTAATCTTATTTGCTTACCAAGCCCCAATTTTAGTTCAGGAGACAATGGACTAATCTTTGAGCATTGCCCAGAAACAATTTATTCAGGCCAAAAAAATGAAAAAGAAGCTGAATTAATAGTTGAAAGGCTAATTAGCGAGATAAAAAAAGAACCCGATCCATCAAAATGTTCGATAGGGATTGTAGCCTTTAGTATTAAACAGAAGGATTGTATAGAAAACATTATTCTTATAAAACGTAAGATAAATGGTGAACTAGATCGATATTTAAGTGCAGCAGACAAATCCTCCGAGCCTTTTTTTGTTAAAAATCTTGAAAACGTACAAGGAGATGAGCGAGATATCATAATCATAAGCATTTGTTATGGAAAAAATGATGAAGGTAAGTTAAACCGTAGGTTTGGCCCTGTAAATAACCCCGGTGGTGAAAAGCGGCTGAATGTACTCTTTACACGTGCAAAAGAAAAATGTATCGTTTATTCAAACTTTACAGCGGGCGACATTTCTGTAAATGAAACAGACCCTATTGGGCTAAAAATGCTAAAGGCCTTCTTAGACTATGCCCAAAATAGGAAATTAACCACAGAGTATGTAGGAGAAAATCGAACAGATTCACTGTTTGAGGCTGGAGTTAAACGGCAATTAGAGCGAAATGGCTTTGAGGTACATACCCAAATCGGGTCTGCTGGGTATTTTATTGACTTGGCCATTCCGCACCCCAATCAAAAAGGTAGGTATATATTAGGTATCGAATGTGATGGTGCAGCGTTTCATGGGTCTAAATCTGCAAGAGAGCGTGATAGGCTGAGACAGGACGTTCTGGAAGGCTTGGGTTGGAAAATTCACCGAATTTGGAGTACAGATTGGTTTAGGAATCCTCAAAAAGAGGTCGATAAATTGCTTGACATTATAGCTATATTAAACGCCAATAATGCATCACAACCTAAAACCAACAAACATAAATCGGCTGAAATTGATTTACCAATAATTGAAATTGAGGAAAAGAAAATAGACTCAATTGGCAAACCTTATACTCAAATAAATCTCAACACATCAAAACTATTTTATGAAATACATGATGTTCCAATAAAAGACCTAGTGGACGTAATTAAAGAGTTGGTTACTGCCGAAGCACCGATACATAGTGCTAATATAAAGCATGTTATAACTCAAAAACTAGGGATTGGACGAATTGGAGGTCGAATTGAAGACACTTTTAACAATGCTCTAAAAGCTGGTAAAAAAAATGGTTTCTGGGATATAAAAAGTGATTTCGTTTATCTAAATGATCAAGTTGTCGATTTTTATCGTAAAAGACATTCACTGCCCGAAAAACAGAAACAAATTGAGTGGATTTCACCAGAAGAAATACAGTTGGTTTTGACCACTACTTTGGCTCAAGCAGTTACAATAAGTAAAGAAGAGCTTTTTAAATATGTACTTTCAGAGTTAAATGGAGGTATTAGACTTACTGAAGGAATTTATGGTGTAATAGATAAAGAGTTTAAGAAGCTTTTATCAATAGGTAAAATTAAAATTGAAAATGAAATAGTTAAAATGTAAAATTATGGAACAATCGCTAACAAAAAAATTAGAGTCAATATACTATGAACTTAGTAAAATTGAAGACACTATAACAGATATAAAAGCTCCAATTGAGAATAAGGTTGAAACGCTTCAAAAACAAGTAGAGATTCTAAGTTTTAAGCTTAATCTAACAGAAATGCAGGAGGATAAGTTAGAACAATTAGAGGACGAAGTTATTGAAATGGAGGAGTTGAGAGATAAATTAGAAACTATATTGGATAATATTCAAAATACAATTATGGAATTTGATTTTTCAATGGAAATATTGAATCATTATCTAGAAAAACTAAAAAAGAGAAATGGGACATATTAAATACCATTAAGTCCGCATGTATGGTAAAAAATTAAAAAATAAAATTATAGAAATTTATAGTAAGGAAATAAAATTAAAAAGTCAACGCGTAAAACCTGACAGTAACAATAGTGTAATAAAAACTCATTATTTCAGTAAATCTAAAATTTTAATGGACTGGGCATTTAAAAGCAAATTTTGGATATTTCACAGATTTATAAACCTATTGAATTTTATTTTTAGTGCCAAATGTCCAACAAAACTTCTGCTTGTTCAATAGTACGGAACATTTACGCGAAATGTGAAGCGAACCCCATATTTCATCAAAAGCATGTTTTGGCATAGTTATAAGTGAACACTAAATTTATAAAATTAAAAATGCCCTTTAAATATTAAAGTAGATGGCTATTTTTATCAATTACATACTTTTATTTCTGCTTTAAAAACACTTCCGTAGCTAGCTTCAAATCCTGCATTTAAAGAAATTGCTTTTCCTGCTTGATAGCTGACGTTGGCAGGAGAAATGATTTTATTGTTCGCCAATAATGTCTGTACAGCTTTGTTGATTTTTGTACCAGTGAGTATATTTTGCAAAATATTTGAATTGAGCGCATTAACCGTTACTGCACTCATCGTTGGATTTCCAACTGCTGTTTGATTAGAAGATGCCACTCGAATCAAGTAATTTGTTCCCTCTGTAATATTTGATGGAACAAAACAAGAAACTGTACCAGTAGTATTCGATGTTCCGATAGTAGTTGGGTTTTGGAATGAGCCATTGGCATCAGATAATTGTACTTGAAATTGGCTAACCTGACTGAAGTTTCCAGAAGTCGAAAAACTTACATCAATACTACTTCCTGCACAAATACTTTGTGATGAAATTGTTGGTATTGAGATTGTTCCGAGTGCACCTACTACTTTAAAGGTAGTCACAACTGGCCCGTAAACAATTGCTCCGTTTCTATCATCCTGCGAATAGCCTGTCACCGTCAAAGTATAATCACCAGGGCTAAGGTTTCTACCAAAAACTTCATCCTTTTCATTATTAAAAAGAGCGAATAAATCAACGTTTTGAACCATTATAAAGTTTAATTCAGGCCCTACAATTTTCATCTCAAAACTTTCAATATTGATTGTTGGGCAAACGGGCGTTACAAGAATAGATGATTGTTCTGGAATTTGTTGAAGAATCATGCCATCACTCAACGGGAAAAGTGGCTGATGCGGCTTTCCTGCCTTTACATAGCTATAATCAACGATTCTTTGTAGGCTACACGGAGCAAAGTAATTGACAACGACATTTGTAGTTGCGGTTACAAAACAACCATTTATTGCAACTGTCATACCATAAATTCCACCGTTTTGTGAGGTTGCATTGATAATCGTTGGTGATGAAAGCAAACTCGTAAAATTATTCGGACCTGTCCAAGAATAATTAGTGCCATTGCTTGCATTTAGATTGATTGTTTGACCAACAATGTAAGGCCCACCGTTACTTGCTTGGGCTGTTGGAGCTACTTTTATTTCTAAACCTGTGATAAGCGAACTTACTTCACTCACACAGCCATCAATGGTGCATATTGCTGATAATGAGTAAGTTCCGATTGTCGATAATGTAATATTTGATCCTGTTGAGTTATCAGACCATGTAACTATTCCTGTACAGCCATTTGCTGTTAAAGTTAAAGTATTAGGGAAACAGACAACTAATTGGCTCGGTACACTAATCACCGGAACAGGAGGTTTGGATTTTACAATTACCGCAGTCGTAGCGGTTGCCGTACATCCATTTATATCAGTAATAGTTACGCTGTAAGTACCTGATAAAGATACTGTTGCATTTGGGAAACTTGGGTTTTGGTTGGTTGAGGTATAAGAATTTGGACCTGTCCAAGCGTAAGAATTTCCAACTGCATTGCCTGTATTGTTGGCAGTTAGATTAAGCGTAAATGCTGTGCAAATTGGTGAATTATTGGAAACACTCGGTATTGGTAACGGATTTACAATTACCGCAGTCGTAGCGGTTGCCGTACATCCATTAGCGTCAGTGATAGATACGCTGTAAGTACCCGACATTGTGGTGTTCCCATTCGTTATGGATGGGCTTTGATTACTTGAAGTGTATGAGTTAGGTCCCGTCCAAGCAAAAGTATTTCCGGTCGTAATTCTTGTATTTGTTGATGTAAGATTGAGTGAGAAACCAGAACAAATAGGGCTATTACTTCCAATAGTAGGCGTCGGTAATGGATTAACTGTTACAGGAACAGAAGTTGTAGCTGTACACCCATTTGCATCAGTAATGGTTACACTATAAGTACCAGATAATGCTACGGTCGTTGCCGAAAATGATAAATCTTGATTCGTTGAGGTATATGCATTTGGGCCCGACCAACTATAAGTATTTCCTATATTAACTCTTTCGTTAGAGGCTTGTAAGTTCAAAGGCATTGCCGTACAAACAGGCGAGTTTGTGACAATACTTGGAATCGGTAAACGATAGATAGGAACTGTTGCAGTAGTCGATGGGCAGTTGGCGGTAGAAGGCAGCATTGTTACAGTATAAACATCAGGTGCTACAGCATTATTCACCTGCAAAGCATTAATAGTAGCAATAGCCAAACCACCAGTGGTGGCGGCATAAATATTATTTCCTAAGGCAAAAGTATAATTTATCGTATTCGTTCCTAAGCCATCATTTGTGTTTTTATTGATAAAGAAAGTAGTTGCATTATCATTCGATAAACTCAAACCATTGACAGTGGAGGCATAAACAAAACTACCAATTGCAAAAACACTTGAAACGTTGTTATCTGTCAAACCATTAGTTGTAGTCTTATTGATAAAAGTACTACCATTATCTGAGGAAATGCTTAGCCCGCCCGAAGTAGCAATAAAAATTCTACTCCCAACTTTATAAACATCATTTACAATGTTATTTACTAAACCGTTCGTGGTATTTTTGAGAGTGAAGTTTGCACCAGCATCGGTCGAAATATTTAATCCAGTAGAGGTGGCTGCATAAATATTATTTCCATCAACAAATATACCACGAACTATGCCAATTGTTTTATTGGTAAAGCTGACCCCACCATCAGTTGAAATACTTAGACCAGAATTGGTAGCGGCATAGACGTTATCTCCATCAACAAAAACATCATTGACAATATTGCTCCCCAAACCATTCGTGGTCTTTTTATTAGTAAAAGTATTTCCGCTAATATCAGCAGAAATACTCAGACCTCCAGCGGTAGCAGCGTATATTTTAGTATTAGTAACAAAAAGACCATTAACGGTGTTATTTCCCAGGCCGTTGGCAGTAGTTGTTTTAATACTGAAGGTGCTGCCCGCATTTGTTGATATACTGAGTCCGCTCGCTGTAGCAACATAGATATTGTTACCTACCACAAAAACCTCATTGATAGTGTTATCAGCTAAACCTGCATCGGTAGTTATATTATTGAAAATGGGGAGAATAACATTATTCAATTTCCAAGTATAAAATGGCGTTGAACCGCCGCTGGTAGGTGTGGCTGTGAGTAATTCACTTTTTCCTGCACATAAGCCAGTTATGCTTACACTCACTGAAGGAGTACTCACACAACTCAATTGGGCTTTGGCAATAATTACGCTATTTAAAAATAGCAAAATATAGAGTAGATATTTATTTTTCATGATTGCGATTTTGTAGAGAGAATACTTCGGCATGGCTATAAAATATTTTTTTAAATATTCGCCCTCCTGAGAAAAGAAGTGGAATAAAAACATTTTTTTACCCCACAACAATGTCGTTTAGCTAAAGTCTTGAATTTCCTAAAAAAGTGCATAAAATTCCTTAACTAAACGACATTTCTCTCTGTTTTTGAGTTTTAATTACTACAACCTTCTATTTTTCCTGTGAAAACTGTTCCCGATTTTGTTTCAAAGCCCGGTTTCAGCTCAATCCTATTGCCACCTTTGTATTCGAGACGAATACCTGAGTTAACAATAACTTTAGATGAAATAGAAACTGCTTTTACGACATCATTATTACCTTCAGTAACGTTTCGCACAACTACATCAAGACAAGCACCTTGTTTCAATCGTTGAAAACAGAAGGTAGTTTGACCATCGCCAAAGTTTGGACAGTTTAAGGCAAAAACATCTACACAGTATTTACCAGTCCACGAAGTATCACGCAAAACCGCCGTAATGACGCCATTATTGTTTGTGATTGATAAAGGCGAAATATCTAAAGGTGCTGGTATAATATAATCACCCAATTCTTTATTGTTTTTGTAGGTTATACCCGATTTCACCACAAAAGTCTTTTTCATTGCATTTGAGTAATATTTCACATCAATCGGTGTTTCGGTTGAAGTAACACCTCCTTTTACAGTTATGTTGAAGACACTCGATTGACTATCAAACGAGGCACAACCAACTGTTAGATTTGTTGCTGGGTTGACAAATGAAAGTACGTCATTGCTTGAAACAAAGGTCGAACGCTCGTTGTAGTTGATTTTCATTACACCAGTCATGTTTCCTTCAAAACCTGTTTGCGACACACACACAGGTTTGTTTTCTGTACTAATTGGTATAACACTATTGAATGTAAATGAACCACAAGCTGTTGACTGTCCGCTAACCGAGGTTGGAATCGAAACCGTTGGAAAAATCTTAAATGGTTGCCAGATTGATTGGTCTTTGATATCAATCGTAATCGGCAACAAATTAGCAGATTCTAAGTCAAATAAAATCGGAGCTTCAACTAAGCCCTCCAATGTTTCTGATTTAAACGGAATCATTCTATTGAGGGTATATTCCTTCTTTCTATCAGCTTTGTATAATTTAAAGTTGATATTCGATTCATCTTCAAAATAGATTGTTTGGAAAAATAATCTCTCTTTTGAGTAGGCAATAGATTTATTTACCCCAACCAATTGCCCATTAATATATGCTCTTAATTCGTCATCAGCATCAATCGTCAATCCATTTACTTTACCAATTAGGTTCATGGTGAGTTGATACTTCGTGAAATCAAAAGTCATTGGAGCTTCTTGGGCTGCTTGTACCGCTAAAGCCGTTGGACTAATTTCTTTTATAGGTTTGTTTGTCGTACCTGTCGGATAGACCAATGTACCAGAATTGCTGATTTTCAATAGATACCCTTTGAGAGGTTCTAAGAAACTCAAGTTACCAATCCAACCAATACCTGCTACATACTGGGCAAATAGGGTTTGGCTTTTGATAATATCACCATTAAGAGGAGTTAAGCCTTGGAACGCCTGAGTAACCGTCATACCCGTTGAAGGTACATAACCTACCCAGTTCCAGCCTGGAGAAATCGTAATCGGAAATTCATCGGTCAGATACGGACTACCTTTTATACAAATGGTGTCTTTCTGAGAAACATTTATCATATAGCGTTTTTGCGGCGTAATGTTTATCAAACCTCCTCTCCAACCATTGAGTGGACTACCATAATATTTCGCACTGAAATCTTCACTTTTAATCATTGTGCCCGGTTTGTTTACTAGTGATGCGAGTACATTTGATACGGTATTTCCTTCGGGTAAATCAAGGTTAAATGATACCCAGTTCCAACCCCTATTTAATGGAATACATTTCTTGACGACATTGATTACTTGAATAACATCAGGAGCAATCGGGCTACCCACTAAATTTCCCGTTTGAAAATTGATTCTGTTGATTACTTCAACATATTCATTACATTTATCACCATCCCATACATGGAATTCAAGAGGTTTATCGTTATCAGCATCATCACCAAAGACTGTCATAAACACTAACCAACGGTTGCTTTCATCTTTTGGTTTGCCAGTAAGACCATCAATAGTTGGATCTGCAGCAGGGATGTTTCGGTAGTAGGCAACTTTTCCAACGCCCCTGATTTGTCCATTAATCTTTGCGACCACCACGTCAGATGGGTCAACTGAAAACTTATTAAAAATGCTTAATCGGGCAACAATATTCATCGAACTCTCAAATTGAGAAGGATTATCAACCATGTAGTTTGGTTGCGGACAACGCACACGGTAGTCGATGCTCATAGGCTCTTTTCCTTTCGAACCAACCAAATTAAATGTTTCCGCGTAATCACCAATCAAGAGGTCTTGCTGGAATGTAATCAATATATCAGCTGTCTGACCTGGATTTAATGTACCCGTCGAAGGTGTTATTGTCAACCATGAAGGTACATTTTCCATACGAAAACTAGCTATACTGCCACCACGGTTACGCACTTGGCGTTTTACTGAGAATGGCTTCAATACTTCGTTGGTTTCGATTATATCAGTACCTATCCATTCAAGGTTATTTTGATTGACTGCAAACTCCCATTTTATGGTTTTTTCAATCATATTTCCTGCTTTATCTCTGATGGCCGCCCTCTGATGATTAGGGTTTTGGACCAACATGGCATCGTCATAATCTTTGCCGCTTACTATGACTCTAAATGTACGGTTCTCATAAAATACTGGGTTGATGTTTGGTACAATCACGATTTTGTTTCCGACACAGGTGATGCTTGCATCAACGAGAGCGTTGGTAGTGGCATCGTATAAACCGATGGTATTATTGGCTGTTATATCAGCCTGCACGATTTTATCACAATTGATTGGCTCATTGAAAGTTATCGAGATTTCATCACCTGGGTCCCAAGTGCCATCGCCTGGCTCTGGTACGCCTACAACTATTGGAGGAGTTCGTGCAACTTCTCCTTTGATAACCGTTGAGATACCTGAAACTAAAGTAGGATTGAAACATTCAGCTACGGCTCGAATTTCATACGGCCCATCTTTCAAAAGTGAGGAATCCCATTCTTTTATTGTGAATATATCTCCTAAGTTTGCCTTTAGCGTCTCGTTGATGTTTATCCAGGAACCATCTCCTCCGATAGAGCGATACTGTAGGCGTATAAGTTTTAAGTCAACATCACTTTTATCGTATTCGTTTAGTGTAATACTTAATTTATTACCTGATGCGGGAGTAATTACGAAGTCTTGTAATGGAGAACTAATATCGACTTTACTACAAGGCTCTATAAACGAAGCAGCTAATTTGATTTTCTTTGAAAAATAATTCTCAACAAAAGCATCTCCTCCTCTTGCATCGGCAAGATCGACTTCGCAAGTAGACTCAAATAGAATGGTTATATCATTATAATTATATTTTACAGGCCCTTTATCAATAGTAAGCGTCACGATTTGGCTCTGACCAGGGTCAATTCTGTATCTTATAGGATAAGTAAGAGGTTGTCCAAGTACTTTTACGATTGCTCCATCAGGATTAGTGCCAGTGTCTAACGAAAGGTCATAATTCATGGCCTGATTGGTTGGACTGCTATTTCCTAATTGTAATTGATAAACCGCAGCCGTATTTGCTGGTACATTTACTTTAGTGTTTCCATCAATGCTTATTAATTCTGGTGAGGAGCGTTGTCGTGTACCTTCTTCCCATGGGCACATACTTTCACCCGCCTTTAAATCAAAAATATAACCTTCTTGCCATTTTTTTCCTTTATGAATATTTATCAAGAAATTATCTCCTGAATCATTGTCTTCTAAATGGTAAGTAATAACAGTGTTGGCCACATCCGAATTAAAATCAGTTTTTTCTTTATTAATCTTATGAGTAAATGTAAAGCCTCCCTCAAAACCACCTAAAAAGTTCAGTTCAGTGCTTATTCCAGCCGAAACATATCCACCGTCGTTAAAAGTACTCGTTGTTTCTGTGGTCGCTTCATTTTGGTATATTTCTTCATAAATAGCTCCTGCATCAAATGATATTGTTTTTATTAAATCACCTTTATCCGCAGCATTTTCCGCTATATATTGTTTCCAAAGTGTAGCCGCAATAGAGTCTTGTTTTCTTTTAGGGTTAACACTGATTGGTTGCGAAGCAAGCAACAGAAGAGATGGTATTACGTCTTCTTTCACAAACTTTTCGCTGTAATAAAAATCGCCCTTTAATCGAATATCGTTGATGGTGATTTTAGTACTTAACTTTAAATTACAATTATCAAAATCCATATTAAGGATGTCTGCCCCACCATAAATTACATTTTGTGAAGTACCTACATACACATCTCCACCAGCTTTACTACCAACTACCACATCACCCGGAGAAGTAGATATAACTTTAGTTGTAGTAATACAAGTTTGTTGGGTTGTATTATTTACCCAGCTTTGATTGCCACCTCCCGCTGCTCTAATTGATAACCTATTTGTAGATTCGATGGCTAACCCAAGCCCTATTGAAGTCGTTCCCCCAATAGAAATGATTGCTTCTGCATCTTGGGTATTTTCTTTTGTTTTTATAATCGATGTTGACGTACAATAAGTAGAACCCTTTTCAAGTACTGCATAACTGGCATCGCCTGGAGGGTCTCTAAGTACAAACGTTGGCATTTCGGGAGATGACGATGTAAATGTGCCAGCACGCGGTCTTGCTCCTAAAACAACGAATTTTGATGTTTCTACATCCGTAGCTGAATTGACATCAGCTGTTACAGTTAGGATTGTTTCGTAAGGTGCGATGATGTTTACATTCTTTGGAATAAACTTGTGTTCATAAGTCAAAACACCTGTTGCAAGAGTAGTATCAGTAGTTGACCCAGTTGATGGGTCATCAATGTGTATTTTTGCACCGTCAACATAACATTTTCCACCATCGTATTGCTCAAAAACTTTTATTTTTACTTTACTATTTACGCCTTGCCCAACTGTTTTTATGCCACATTGATTGGCTGCAATTCCTTCGATTTCGACTACTGGTGGAGCAACATAGATAAAGTCAGTTGTATCTGCTGTTACATCTCTTAAATCAACCTCGATACCGCCTTTATTTTGGAAATAATTGTAAATTACCGAATTTGAGTGCTCTATTACGCTTACCCTAAATGCACGTGCAGGTAAATCTTTAAAAATAAATTTGCCATCTGTATTAATAATAGTTTCTGTACGTTCAAAACAACCATCTAAAGTAGCCACTTTTACAATAACTCTTGAACCCTGCGGTATGATAGACTTTCTACATTTATCATTCCCCGCTACTTGACCAATGATTGTACGTTTGGTATTATCCAAAAATACAATACCAGCCTTTGGTGTCTGTAATTTTCTTATTTCAAAGAATCCTGGTGAAAACTTGTGGTCTTTATATCTTGCTGATAATTTTACTGTTCTGCCTGGCTCAAAATCTACCGACCATTTTCCAAACTTATCGGTTCTAATGGGTGGGAAATTTATTTGGTCGTTTACATAAATATCAATTGAATCAGCAAAACAAAAAGTATTGCTAAAACGAGCGTATCCCGATACATTTACAGTTGACACATCTCTAAAATCGACACTACCGACTGCCGTATTACTTTTGTTAATGTTTACTACTCTTATATTTGGTTCGAACTCATGTGGTGTGCTTTCTTTTCGACGAGCATTGGTACTCCAATTAGCTTTTGTCAAAATACCTTCTCTTGGCATACTTGCCCCCCAATTGGTTGCTACATAGTCATATACTTTAGTATCTGAACCTTCATTCAAATCAAATAAACTGTATAACAAAGCCGCTGTATAATCCTGCGGAATGCCAATTACAAAGTGCCTTTGGATTTCGTTTTGTGGCAATGCCGTTTTGTAAATTGCGACCTCATCAATTAAACCAGTATAAAATTTGCCTGTTGCGGCATCGGTTGAATTAGTGGCCAATAACCACGGATTTCCCACTGCCCAATTTGATTCTCCTGTAAACGAAACAGATTTTGCCAATTCTCCTTCCAAATAAATCTTAGCGATTCCTGCTGTATTATCCATTGCTACGGCTAAATGATAATATTTGGCTCCGATAACTCCCAAATCACTTAAATTACCATTTAGGTTTAAGTATAATTTACCGTCATCAATGTATAGTTCATACAAACTACCTTTTGATAAAACTGTTTGACGAGATTTGAGGTCAAAAGGATGAAATAAAACTTCTACAGTAGATGTATCAGGAATATCATAGTTAGTCAGATTTCCATAAGATTTATCGGCGGCATTGAATTCAACTGCTGAATTGAAATCAAAGTTTTTCATAGGGACTGCTCTAAAATTCTCCGATGTACTATAATTGATACCATCAATCATATAGAAGCCAGTTACATCACTGATACCCGCACTATAAACCTCTGGTTTATCGGATGAGAACTTTGCTCCACCATAGATAATGGCATTGGTTTGAATCGTGGTGTTATCGAACACTTTTTCTCCTATGCCTTCATCCATTTTCCAGTATGAAATCAAGCCGGATTCTGTTTTTGATACCGAGCGGTTTTTGGTTGAATTTACTTCCGACTGAGTTAATGGACGATTGTAAATTCTGACATCATCAATTTTTCCGCTAAAAAAACCGCTTGTACCTATTTTACTACCGATATTCATGTAGTTTTTGGTACGTGAAATAGTGGCAGGCTTTGTACCTACAAAATTTCCATCAACCATCACTGACATTGCCGTACCATTATAAACCATCGTAACTTGATGCCATTCGTTAGGCAACTCAGGGTTATCAAGGTTTGGAATAATGTATTTAAAGCTTTCACTACCAATACCGTTACCGATATGAAAAATATAACCTTTTCCTTCAGAACTATTGGTTGTCGTTATCCACCAGTTCTTATTCAAAGTGCTTCCCCAGTCAATGATACCCGATTCGTTGTTGCCATTCCCAATTTTTACATAGGCCGAAACGGTAAATTTATCGGTCGGAAACTCATCGTTATAAGTAATACAGAGTTTGTCATCTACACCATCAAACGCCATAGAGTTACCCGTGAGTGGCGTGAGGCGTACCTCCACACCTGGTACAGGGTTACCTGAGTTGGTTTCTACTTTTCCACTCACTACACCGTTGGGGTTGACGAAACCTACGGCTTTGCTTGGGCTACCAACACCGAATACGTTTTTGGCTACAATGCTATATTCATAAAATTCTCCTGCTTGAGTATTAAAATCAAGGAAATCTCTTACATCTTCGCCCAAATCAGCAATGAATGAGCCATCACGGTAGATAACAAAGCCCGTAGCTGCCGGAGAAAGAGGGTTTACATTCCAAGAGATTTTGACACGGTCTTTAAAATCTCCTTGAGTTGCTAACAATTGAGGTGGCTGTGGCGGTAAATACCAAGGGCTATATATACCAAAGCCTGCTTGGTTTTTTTGTGATATCATATTTTGTGGCGAAACTAAGGGCTGACCTATCACCATATTCGATCTATTATATGCCGAATATGAATTTGTCACAGAACCGTAGTTCAAATATAACTCACCAAATATTTTACTATTTTCGTTTGGGTTACAGTATAAATCGGTTTGGGCAAAACTGGGTACATAAAATGCCAGCGTAATCCAAAAGATTACAATTTTTTTGTATATACTTTTCATAAGAATTTGTTTTAACATTAACTCAATTTTCTTATTTCGTCAATTAATTCTGATATATACATAAAAATTCATGTTTTTAGGGCGAGTCTCGGTGACTCCGGTATCACTTGTTGTACCACTCGCAGAACCTGAAAGGCTTACATAATGTTGGTGAGAACCAGCGTCAGCGGTTGTGAGCGTTTGGCCTGCACCATATCCTATGCTGTTTGCCGCAGCACCAGTTTGACTTTTATTAGTTGCAACAAAGTAGTTATCTGTGTAAGTATGGTTATGTTCACCATCGGAAGTTGTATATCCAGAGACAGAGACAGATGCAGAATAGCTATGGTTATGGGTTTTATTATCATCTCCTTGTACCGTTGCAATCGTAGAGCTTTTAGTTCTGTCAGGATCATTAGTTGAAGTTTCAGTCTCTTGAGCTCTAATAAATAACCCACCACCATCAGGCACATTGCTTCCACCAATAATTCCAGCTAATTTAGAACCAACCATGCTTCCCCCATCCATCGGCACCCAACAATTCCCGTTAACTGCTGCAAATTGTGTAGGATTCAAGATTGAATATTTAACATCACCAACAGCACCCGAACAAACAACTTCTTGTGCTTTGGGAGACCCAAGTGAATAAGGGGCAAAAGTAAGCTCAGTGCGTGGAGTAAGCTCTGTGCCTTGTACGGTTACGCCAACAAAATAGGTACTGGCTCCCCAATTAAGGTTTTCGAGCGTTACAGTTTTACCAAGATGTGTGCTATATACGCCACCAAATATATTTAGCGTCTGACTTTCTGTCCAGGCGGCTGTGCCTCCTGATTCTTGGGTATAAAGTTTAAATATTATGTCCTGGCTGCCATCGGCTACAGCTTTTCCATTGGCATCTTTTAAGAAACCTTGGAGTGAAATTTTCTTAGCTTGCTGACCTGAAACATCAAAACAAGCAATTATGAGCATAATTAAAGTACAATGGATGAACTTTGAAAGGCTAAAAGAATTTTTCATTTTATCAAAAATTTATTTTTAAAGGCGACTAACTGTATAGGTAAATATTAAAAATTTATTTATTAATGGATGATTCGGTGATATTGGATATAACTTTATCAATTTTTTGTTTTAGCTTGACTTATCATTAGATTCTTAATGTGTGTATTTGTGACTTGAATGTAGCATTTATAAAATACTGTTTTTAAAAAAAAAGTAATTTATGTACAATCTATACTTTAAATTTTGGGTATAGTTATAACTAAAAGTATGTCAGTTAAAAAACGTCATCAGTTTACTAAAAAGTTGGGTAGAAATAAATTTTTAGGCGTTCAAGGTTTTATTTAGTTGAACATTAGGAAGTTTAATAATTTTTCTATTTAAATTAGTTGATTTTAGATTTTTTTTTCTAAATTAATAATCAATGATTTAAAATAATATAATTATCGTTAAGTGGTAGTATAAAGACGTTCAATGGACATTTTTGTATGTTTCTTTCATAGTATTGACAGTTTCAAGTTAAGTTGAATACACTGGTTTTCTAGTCAGATTAGGAAACCTTGTTTTATTTTTGCGATGTTACCACTTCGCCTCTGATAATCAAAAGATTGTGGAGCCTGCTTTTTTGCTCTGTTATCTCATGCTTTAACTTTCAATTATTTTAATCTATCATTTTGGTGGATTTTATTTGAAACTGGAATTTATAAAGCAAAAAACAAACTAATTTATAAGTTTTTATACACTGTTTATTACTCTTACCTGTTTAAGGCCTTTCAAATAACTGGATTCTAAAGTTAAAAATAATCAATTTATTTTTTATAATTCGCCCAAAAAGTATTATTTTTTAGCATTATATCAATAGATAATAGGACTTAGATTATATACTTTTGTTTAATCTTTAAGCCATATTTCTAAAACTTTATAATCTGAATCATGTCAGACCCTATTTTAATTCTTCTCATTGGCGTTGTTATAGTTATTGGCGGTATCATTGGCTTCAAACTGCATCCTTTCTTAGCTTTATTGTTGGCAGCTTTAGTTGTATCACTGCTTACACCTGTCGAATTTGTTGAGCAATTTTATTTATCAAAAGGAGCAACAGCAATTGATGCTTACAAGCAAGCCCACAAGAGTATTGGCGAACGCATAGGAATAGAATTTGGGAATACGTGTGCAAAAATTGGCATTTTGATTGCCATGGCGGCAATCATTGGCAAAGCAATGCTTGATAGTGGTGCTGCCGAAAAAATTATCAGAGCGATGCTCAAAATTACGGGTGAAAAAAATGCTCCTATCGGTTTTATTTTGAGTAGTTTTTTTCTTACGATTCCTGTTTTTGTAGATACCGTTATTTTCTTGATGATGCCATTGGCAAAAGCAATGGGAATGCGATTAAAGAAAAATTATTTACTACTCGCACTTTCTGTAATTGCTGGGGCCGTGATGGCAAATTCCTACGTTCCACCTTCGCCTGGCCCATTGTATTTGGTAAGTGCTATGAACGTGCCGATTGGACTTATGATGGTTTGCGGTTCGCTTCTTGGACTTTGTACCATCTCTATCGGCTATCTGATAGCGGTTTACCTAAACAAAAAATTTGATATTCCCCTACGTGATTCGCCAGATGCTCGTTTAGAAGATATCAAAGCCATTGCCGAAAAAAATGATAAGGATTTACCTTCTTTAGCTTGGGCTTTGCTTCCTGCGGTTTTTCCATTAGTGACTATTTGTATTCGTTCAGCTTTTGAAGCTTTCGTAAAAACCAAAGAGCCTTTAACCGATTTTTCATTAATAAATCATTTAATTGATGTTATTCTTTTCTTTGGGGATAAAAATATTGCTTTGTTGATGGGTGCAATTTTTGCACTGTTAGTATTATCAAATCAGAAAAAAACTACTAAAGATAAGCTAACTGCATTCGTACAGACTGCACTAATGAGTGGAGGCGGAATCATTCTAATTACAGCCGCAGGTGGTGCATTTGGCGGAATGTTACAGCAAACGGGTATCAGTACTCGCATTGCCGATTTAACAAAAGATTACCAAATGGCATTGATTCCATTAGCATTTTTTATTACAATGGTTGTTCGCACTGCACAAGGCTCGGCAACGGTTGCCTTGATTACTGCTTCTGGAATTTTGGCAGGAATGGCACAAAATGCGAACTTAGGTTTTCATCCAGTATATCTGTGTTTGGCAATCGGAAGTGGAGCAAAACTAATCCCGTGGATGAACGACGCAGGTTTTTGGATTATGTGTAAAACTTCAAACCTTACTGAGCAAGAAGCACTTAAAACAATTGCCCCAATGCAAAGTTTGATGGGCTTAGCTGGAGTGATTTTGACAATGATAGCCGCTTGGGTTTTTCCAATGGTTTAATTGTTAAATTTTGATTGGAAAACTAATTATTTGTTTTTTTGGTGGCTGGTTGGTTATTTTCTTAGTAACCTTTAGTTTTTAATGGACAATTAACCTTTCATTGGAAAAAAGTTAATAATAAAAAAAAGTTTACCAGTTGCCAATCCACCACTAAACAATAAACATTTAGATGATTAAAAATATAGTCATAAAAACAAACCCAAACGACAACGTAGCCATCGTAGCCAATCACGCAGGACTAAAACGAGGTGCAATTGTATTGACTGGAATTGTACTGGAAGAGGATATTCCGATGGGGCATAAAGTTTGTTTACAAACTTTAAATGTGGGCGATGCTGTGATTCGTTATGGACAAACCATTGGTTTTGCGAATAAAATAATCGAAAAAGGAAGTTGGATAAATGAAAGTAATATCAGCTTACCTCAACCACCTAATTTGGAGGAAATCCCTTATTTAAAAAGTGAATTTTCAACTCCCAAACCTCTTGAGGGTTACACTTTTAAAGGCTATCGAAATCTCGATGGAAGCGTAGGCACAAAAAATCTTCTGGGTATTACCACCAGTGTTCAATGTGTAGCTGGAATCACAAATTTTATTGAAAATAAAATCAGGAAAGAGTTACTACCACTTTACCCAAATGTGGATGAAGTGGTAGCTTTTAATCATAGTTATGGATGTGGAATTGCGATAGATGCACCTGCGGCCATTATACCGATTCGTACAATTAAACACATTGCCCAAAACCCAAATTTTGGTGGAGAAATAATGATTATTGGGTTGGGTTGTGAAAAATTAAGACCAGAGAGATTACTTCCAGATGCTTATAACCAATTTTCAATAAACAGTAGCCAATCTTCTATTTTATACCTCCAAGATGAATCTTTCGAAGGTTTCTACGAAATGGTTGATGGTATTATGGAAATGGCCGAAAGGCATCTCAAAAAACTTAATCAACGAAAAAGAGAAACTTGCTCAGTGGCTGATTTAGTTGTAGGAATGCAATGCGGAGGAAGCGATGCTTTTTCTGGTTTAACAGGAAATCCAGTTTCTGGTTTTGCCGCTGATTTGATTGTGAAAGCAGGTGGGACGGTGTTTTTCTCCGAAGTTACCGAAGTACGTGATGCAGTACATTTGCTTGTTCCTCGTTGTGAAAGTGAAGAAGTTGCTCAAAAACTCAAAGACGAAATGGCTTGGTACGATAATTATCTAAATCAAGGAAATGCCGATAGAAGTGCCAACACAACCCCCGGAAATAAAGGCGGCGGATTAAGCAATATTGTAGAAAAAGCCCTTGGTTCGATTGTAAAGTCTGGTACAAGTCCGATTGTAGATGTAATTTCACCAGGGGAAAAAATTCTTAAAAAAGGATTAAATTTTGTGGCAACCCCCGCAAGTGATTTTGTTTGTGGAACACTCCAATTGGCGGCTGGGATGAATATGCACGTATTCATTACAGGTCGTGGTACGCCTTATGGACTAAACATGGTTCCTGTTATAAAAGTAAGTTCAAACACAAAATTGGCTAATCGTTGGCATGATTTAATAGATTTTGATGCTGGCCCAGTCGCTTTCGGACAAAAAACTATCGAAGAAATGGGTTGGGAATTGTTCCATCTAATTCTCGAAATTGCCAGCGGAAACAAAAAAGTAGCCACTGATAAACTGGGGCTTTATAATGATTTGGTGCTTTTTAATCCTGGGCCATTGACGTAATTTAGTTATAGAGTATTAGTTATTTATGGACTAGTTTATTAGTTAATTCACAAAATATAAATATGAATTTTACATATTTAGAAATCTAAAAACAATGAAATTTCCAAAAATCAAAGAATTCCACATTACTCCCATTGCGGTTGTTGACCCTCCATTACTCAATGCTGCTGGGCTTCACGCACCTTATGCTTTGCGTACTGTTGTAGAACTCATAACCGATGACGGTATTAGTGGTGTGAGTGAAATACCAGGTAATATCGAAATAGATAAAGCCCTCGAAAAAAGTCGTCAATTTATTATTGGACAAGACCCATTTCAGTTAAATAAAATCAGAGATATTTTATCGGCGAACTTTGATTCAGAAGATACCATCAAAAGAGGTGATACTCCGTGGGACCAACGAACTTTGGTGCATATTTTTAGTTCGATTGAGGTAGCTTGTTTGGACATTGTTGGTAAAATCGTCAATCGTCCAGTAGTTGATTTATTGGGCGGAAAACGCCGTGACAGCGTGCCATTTTCGGCGTATCTTTTTTATAAATATGAAGGTGCGGGTGGCGAACTGGAATTCCGAACAGACCCCAATGCTACAGGTTGGGATGCTGCTCGACAAGCAAGTGCATTGAATCCGGCAGAGATTGTTGCACAGGCAAAAGCCATGTGCAAAGCATTTGGTTTTCAGTCGATTAAGCTAAAAGGTGGTGTTTTTGAACCACGCCAAGAAGTGGATGCGATTTTTGCCTTACACAAAGCTTTTGGAAAAAACACACCGTTAAGAATCGACCCAAATGCACTTTGGACTGTTGAAACCTCAATAAAATATGGCAAAGAAATGGAAGGCATCATTGAATATTTGGAAGACCCATGTCGTGGACAAGAAAATATGGCTGCTGTAAGAAAATCGTTAAAAACTCCATTGGCAACCAATATGTGTACAACCTCATTTGCACATATTCCACGAAGTTATTCTTTAGGTGCAGAGGACATTATTTTATCTGACCACCATTTTTGGGGTGGCTTGCAGGATTCTATGAAATTAGCAGCTATTTGTCAAACTTTAGGTCGTGATTTGTCGATGCATTCTAATTCTCATTTGGGAATTTCGTTAGCAGCAATGGTGCATTTGGGTGCAGCCATTCCTAACTTCAAATATGCATTAGATACGCATTATCCATGGCAATCTGATGAAATTATTGTTGGCGGACGAATGAAATTTGAAGATGGAGCAGTCGCTGTTCCAACAGGCCCAGGTTTAGGCGTTGAACTCGACCGAGTAGCTTTAGCAAAACTCCACGAAAATTACAAAAAATGCGGTCTAACCAAACGAAACGACGAAATAGAAATGCAGAAAGTACAACCAGATTGGAAATTTAAAGCAACGAGATGGTAGGTCAGCTATTGATTACTGGAAAACTGGCTATTTGTAAATACTTTACAAATAAGAAATAATAATACCAGTAACAAATTCCTCAAAAAAAAATATAGAATTAAAAATATGGAACTATCAAAAATAAAATCATCGCTCGAAGACGGGCTTCTTTCATTTCCAATTACTGATTTTGACAAAAATGGAGAATTCAATGCCGAAACCTTTGCCGAGCGAATAGAATGGTTTGTGAGCCACGATGTTTCATCCGTTTTTGTGGCAGGTGGAACGGGTGAGTTTTTTTCACTATCAGTAGCAGAATATGAGCAAATTGTAAATATCTCGGTTAAAGTTGTAGCCGAGCGAGTGCCAGTTATTGCGAGTGCGGGCAGAAGTGTTGCAGAAGCAAAAACGTTTACCAATATCGCTGAAAAGGCGGGTATTCACGCCATTTTGCTTTTTCCTCCTTATTTGACCGAGTGTCCGCAAGATGGGGTGTATGAATATGCCAAAGCCATTATGCAAAACACCTCATTACCAGTCATTTATTATAATCGTGGTAATGGCATTTTATCGGCAGAATACATCAAAAAACTGACCGATACTTGTCCAAACTTTATTGGATTGAAAGATGGAACGGGCAATATGCAGGATTTGAACGATATCATCAAAACAGTCGGAAAACGACTTTCGTATATTGGAGGAGTTCCGACGGCTGAAATTATAGCAGAAGCATATTTATCAATTGGTGTAAATACCTATTCATCAGCAGCATTCAATTTTGTGCCAGAATTAGCTAATAAATTTTACAAAGCTTTACGTGCTGGAGATAAGGCAATCGTTAACGAAATCACACAGAAATTTTATATTCCTTTGGTCAGATTACGTGGCAAGAAAAATGGCTATGCAGTAAGTTTAATCAAAGCAGGAGCAAAATTAATAGGTAAAAATGCGGGTGATGTTCGCCCTCCGCTCACTATGCCTTCTGAGCTTGAGGTTGAACAACTTCGGCAGATAATTGAGCAAAACAAATAATGTTTACAGAAGTCGAAGTCTTCAATTTCAGCCTTCGACTTCTTTTTATTATTTTATCACTTTCTATTCTAAAATATCTCTCTGTAAAATTTCCTATTCGAAGATTCGTAATTCGAATAAAAAAATGATTAGCTAAAAGAAAGAATCTCATTTAGCTAATCAATATATAATTACTTTTTCTGTACTTATAACTTTGCCTGTTCAGACATAAATGGCTGATTATAATAGCGTTTACCCGTAGTTTTAAACAAAGCATTTGCTACTGCACCAAATACTGGTGGAAATGGCGGCTCGCCAAGTCCTGTAGGGTCAATGTCGTTTTCTACAAAATGTACATCTATCTTTTTAGGAGCTTCATTATGGCGAATCATGCGATAATTATGAAAATTATTTTGTTCAGGAACGCCATCTTTATGCGTCAAAGCTCCATAAAACGACTGTCCAATTCCATCAACCACCGCACCTTGTACCATGTTTCGGGCGGCATCGGGGTTTACTACTACGCCACAGTCAACGACACTTATTACTTCTTCCACATACGGTTGTCCATCACGCATAACCATATCCACTACGTGACCAGCATACGAGTTATGGCAGAAATAAGCCGCTACACCTCGTTTTTTGCCTGCATTTTCTGGCTTTCCCCAACCTGATTTTTCTTTCAATAATTCTAAAACACCAATATAACGGCTTGCATCGTAATCATTGTTTTTGCCTACTGGATTTTCTTTGGCTTTTTTCAATAAATCAATGCGGAAAGCTATTGGGTCTTTTCCCATTGCTTCGGCAACCTCATCCAAAAACGATTGTTCGGCAGCTGCATTAAAGTTTGAACGTGGGGCTCTAAATGCACCAATTGTAATATTTGAAGGAATTTCCCAGCCGTCGGCCAAATAATTATCAACCGCACCTGCTGGAAAACGATTGGCATGAATAGGGTTTTCGGGAATTCCGCCACCTGTTACCTGAAAACCAATTAGATTTTTATTGGCATCCAAAGCAGCACGATAAGTAGCAGTGTACATCGGACGATAAATTCCGTAAGTCATATCGTCTTCACGGGTATAAATCAATTTTACTGGAGCTTTGAGTTTTTGAGAAATACGAGCCGCTTCATATACATATGACCCATAAGCTCTGCGACCAAATCCTCCACCCATGCGAGTCATTTGAATCTCGATTTTATCAGCAGGGAGATTCAATAATTTCATTAGGGATGGCTCCATCCAACCTGGTGCTTGCAAGGGCCCAACCACCAAGGCTTTATCATCTTGCACATCAGCAAAGAAATTCATTGGCTCCATTGTATTATGTGCCAAAAATGGAGCATTATAGGTACGTTCAATAATCTGTGTAGCATTTTTGAAAGCCGTTTCTGGGTCTCCGTCTTTTCTTAATTCTTTGGCCAGCCTTTTATCAAATTCAGCCATCATTTCAAATTGCTTTGCCGTAGTTTCTAATCTTCCTGGTACTATTTTTTCAGTTTTTCCACCTCGTCCCATCATGGTTTCTTTTACATCGCCAGCAGCTTCCCATTGAGCATTTATTTTCTTACGAGCGTTGATTACCTCCCAAGTAGAATTTCCGACCACGGCAATCATTTCATTGAAAGCACGGGTATCAAAACCGCCTTGCTCGAAACCATCATCGTAAAGTTTAAAACTGAAAACATCTTTGATTCCCGGCATTTTTCTGGCATCAGTGGCATCAAAAGATTTTAATCTCATACCGAATGCTGGCGGATGCTGAATCATGGCAATCAACATTCCATTTACTCGATAATCCATTCCGAAAAGCGGTTTTCCTGTAACTATTTTTAAGCCTTCTGAGTTTTTCTTTGAATTTCTTACGATTGTAAAGTCTTTGGGAGCTTTCAATTTTATGTCCTTCGGAACGGCAATGGTAGCGGCTTTGGCAGCTATTTCACCATATTTTGCCTCCTTTCCGCTTGAATGCGATAAAATACCGGCTTTTGTCTTAATTTCTGACGCAGGAACTCCCCAAGTTTGAGCTGCTGCTTCGATGAGCATTTGGCGAGCCGCTGCTCCTGCATTTCTCAAAGGCTTCCAGTACATTCTAATCGAATTACTGCCTCCCGTAAATTGTGGACCATATTTCACGTTGTCGTGCGTACCCATTTCTACTACCACATTTTTCCAATCACAATCCAATTCTTCGGCTACCATCATGGGTAGTGAAGTCATTACATTTTGACCGAATTCGGGGTTTGGACAAAGAATTTTAATGACATTATCGGGCGTAATTTTAATGAAAGCAGCCAATTCTGACCATTGTTCGGAAAGATTTAAAGCAGCTATTTTTTCGGCAGCTTTTGCTTCAGAAAACCAACTAAAACTAAGCATTAAACCACCTCCTGCTAGTGCAGAAGACCTTAAAAAATCTCTTCTGCTTTGTAATTTTATATTTTCCATAGTCTTTTCTTATTTAGCGTTTGATGTTTTGGCTGCCGTTTTAATCGCTTCCTTAATTCTCAAATATGTTCCACAACGACAAATATTTCCACTCATCGCATTGTCAATATCTTCATCTGTTGGTTTTGGATTGCTTTTGAGCAAAGCTGAAGCCGACATGATTTGTCCTGATTGGCAATAGCCACATTGAGCCACATCGTGTTCGAGCCATGCTTTTTGTACTGGATGTGTGCCATTAGCAGATAAACCTTCGATAGTTGTAATTGCCGATTTTCCAATAGCCGAAACAGGCAATACACATGAGCGAGTTGCATTTCCATCTAAATGAATGGTGCAAGCACCACATTGAGCCATGCCACAGCCAAATTTAGTGCCAGGCATATTTAGGTGGTCACGCAAAACCCACAAAATTGGAGTTGACGGGTCAACATCAACTTGCTGCATTTCTCCGTTGATTTTAAGATTATATTTTGCCATTTAAACTTGGTTTTATCTTGAATTTAAAATTTAACAAAAATATATAAAGAAATCAATAAAAAAAAATGTTTTTCAAATGAAAACTTACGAATTTCAAATAATTTATTATTAGAAGAAATGGCGTTATTTATTTATCTGATATGTATCATAGACACTACTGAAATTCAAAGCCAACATTTTCCAATCTTTCTTCTGTTTTTTATAGTCTTCGGTTAAAGTGAATTCAGTTTTGGCTTCAGTACCTCTTACCACTGCAAGAAGCATAATTCTGTTCCAAACGATAGCAGTTTTTCCTGAAACCTCAATCACTGAATCATGAAATTGGGCTTCTTTGTACCAAATACTTCTCGTTTTAATAATTTCGAGTTCTTCGTCAGTTTCCCATGTGCCACACATATGAACAAACTTAGCTTTGGTATCAAATAAGTATTTGAGTTTATCTATGCTTTTATCGGCAACACACTGCCATTTGTCTTTAAATATTTGCATAACTTCTTGCTCTTCCTAAGTTGATTTAGCTTAGGTAGGAAAAGTACAAATAAGGATAAAAACTGCAATTTTGATATTGGTTCTCATTGATTTAAAAATGGTTTTGTTTTTTGATTAACAAATTTCCAAAAATTCCTTTTCTTCGGTTGTATAAAAATTAATGTTAATTCTATCATTTTTACTGATTGCAGATTCAATTGAAAATTAGTTGTTTCAAAACACTTAATTTTGGGAAGATTTCAATAGAAAATACAAAGAAAAGATTGTAAACGTAAATAGTATTAACGAATTCAATGCTGCCAATAATCACAAAACCCTCCATCCATTAGTAACTGTGATTGACTACTGAATGGCGAGTCTGAGAGATTGGGGCGATGTAGAAACCATCAAACTTCAAAATGGATTATACAGTGTTATTTTAAAAGACATGATTTGAGATGATATGAAGTATAATTGCCATTATTATTATTATCTGGCAGGTACATTGGTATTTTATGCTCTAGTCCAGTTTGTAAGTACGGAAAATCCAAAAGTTGTGTATCAGCCTATGGGTTTTGGTTTACTTTTTCACCCTGACTTTTTGATTGACACAAATCTGAGCAAAATGATTGGTCAATACAAATTTTTCGATTATCAAACACTTGAGACTTTGCACTTGTCAGACGATGAGCGATAATTGATTTTGGATATTTTTGCATAAATCGAATTTGAGTTAAAACAACCCATCGACCAATATCGTAAAAAGCTCATAGCCAACAATATAGAGTTATTTTTGGATTATTGTCAACGATTTTATGCTCCTCAGTTCATCACAAGAGATGTAGCTCACAAAGGTATTTTAGAGAAATTTGAAGATTTATTGATTACATATTTTGCATCAGAAAAACCGTTTTTCATTGGTTTACCTTCTGTCGCTTATTTTGCAGATGAATTGCACCTTTCGGCCAATTATTTTGGTGATTTGATAAAAAAGGAAACTGGGAAAACAGCATTAGAATTTATTCATCTACAATTACTGGAAGCTGCCAAAGAGAAGATTATGGACACATCTAAATCAATTAGCGAGGTGGCTTATGAGTTAGGCTTCAAATATCCGCAGCATTTTACGAGGCTTTTTAAGCAAAAAGTTGGAGTTTCACCATATGAATTTCGAGGGTTGAATTAGAGCTTTTATCACAAAAAAACAGAGTCCATTGATTGAACTCTGCTTTTAATATTTTTTTTCAATAAATAAGTTTTATTTAAATCCAAACTTTATTAAGCCTTCTTTGCTTATTTTGATAGCTTCCAAAGGTTTCATACCATCAAAAACCTGGTCCTGCTCCACAATATAATATTTCATGCCAGAGAGCTTTTTGTTTTTGAGAATTCGAGCAAAATCAATAGTCCCGTTGCCTACTGGTGCAAAACGGCCTTCCTTGTCCATATCTTTTACATGCCATATTTTGAAACGACCTGGGTACCTTTGGAAGTAAGCCACTGGGTCAACACCAGCCTTCGTTACCCAGTATAAATCCATTTGAAAATTTACATATTTAGGGTCTAATTTTTCTAATAAATAATCTATCGGGATCACACCGTCTTTATTTGGTTGAAACTCAAAGTCATGGTTATGGTAAAGAAATTCTAAACCTGCCGCATTTGCTTTTTTAGCTACTGTATTCAGAATTTCAGCCAATCTTTCCATGGTTCCTTCCATACCTAATTTTCTTGTTTTTGGGTCAAATTTAAACATTCCCATTGGAGGAACTGGGGCTATAAAATATTTAAAACCTGCGGCTTTTACATCAGCAACAAGCTTATCAGCGTTGTCGAGCGTCATGCTACCCATGTGTACTGAAATAGGTTTTAGACCTAAACTTTTGGTGTAAGACTTAAACTCATCTGGAGTCATTCCATAAAACTTGCCATCTTTATAGTCAACCGCCTCTATATATTTATAGCCCAAATCGGCCACCTCTTTAAGTGTGGCTTTTGGGTCTTTGCCCATTTCATTTCTTACCGTATAAAGGGTCATACCACCCCATTTTTTTTGAGCAAATGTGCTCAGATTTACAGATAGCAGTATAAACACTATCAAAATCTTAGAGAATAAACTGTTTTTCATAATTAATATTTGTGGGCTCAACCCGATTAATTTATTTTTGAAACTGATTAGGAAAATTACTAATTAATATTGTAAAAGAAACTTTTTTGAGATAAACTTATTTCAATTCGACGATTTAGGAAATTCAAAGGATAATCAAGCAAAACAGTTTACTTCAATTTTAGATTTATTGGGTCCCAATTAATAATTTTTTTCTTTAAATAACTCTCATTACATGCCAACGCTGGGGCAGCAGCTCTGAAACCAAATTCTGCATCCTCTACTACTTGTTTACCTGTGCGGATGGCATCGAAGAAGTTGGTAAAGTGGTCTAAATGGTCGCTATAACCTGCAGGAACTTTAAAGACAACATCTTCTTTGGTTTTTCGTTTTTTTTGTTCTGCCGTCCATTTTGCATCAAAATCTTTTTTCATTTCTTCTTGCATACTTTTGGAAAAAGTAAACAGCGAATCGTAACCACCAAAGCCTGGGGCTTCGGGCATTAAGCTATGTTTGACGGTGATATTATTGCCTATAACATCAATAATTCCTTCTGAGCCTACCAAACGTATGATCTCTTGACCACCAGTTCCGCTTATAAAATTCACTTGTAAGGTCAATTGATAAGCGGCGTGTTCTGGGCTATCAGGATATTGCATTACCCCCGACATCACATCTGGTAAATTACGGCCGTCTTTCCAAAAACTAAGCTGACCTGTGCTATAAATACTTTCAGGCCCTTTTGAGTTTGTAATAAAATGAGAACCACTCAATAAATGGATAAATAAATCTCCCGCCACACCCGTACCGACCTCTTTGAATGCTCTCCACCAAAAAAATTTTTTGGCATCAAAAGTCATTTTTTCAGTAGCCTCTATAAACTTATCCCAGTTTGTTGTGAAACCATCAGCATCTTTAGGAATTGTATATTCCCAAGAACCAATCGAACTTTGGCGGTCATAAACTGCATTTACCATATTGAGTTTACCGATTTCGCCAGCCGCCAAAAGCTCTTTGGCTTTTGCATAACCAATACTACTGACTCGTTGGCTACCTACTTGCAAAACTTTACCCGATTTTTTAGCCGCTGCAATGACAGGGTAGCCTTCGCTTATTTTATAAACCATAGGTTTTTCACAATATACATGTTTCCCTTTTGCCAAAGCGTCTAAGGTAATGCGAGCATGCCAAACATCGGTGGTACAAATAAGCACAGCATCTATATCGGCTCTGTCCAAAATGTCTTTATAATTTGTTGTTGTGAATAGGTCTTTACCGTATTTTTCTTTGGCATTTTCGATTCTACCAGAGTATAAATCACAGATTCCGGCTAATTCAACACCAGGAACTTTGAGAGCAGTTTCCAAATCAAAATGCCCTTGAACACCAAACCCGATAACGCCAATTCTTACTTTGTCGTTAGCCGAAATATTCTTTTCGTAATGTAAAATGCGTTCTTCTGCCTTCGCTTGAGCAGCCAAAGAAGCAAAGGGAGATGAAGAGGCTATTAGACTACTTGCACCAATTTGTTGTAAAAATTTTCTTCTTGTATTTAAATTATCTTTTTTCATAAAAGTTTTTTAGGTTGAATTGATTATTTTACAGAGTAGCTAACAAAGGCAAGTCTTTTACTATCAGCACTCCAAGATGGCACATTTATTGTACCTTGTCCACCAAAAAATACTGGTGTAATATCTTTGATTGCTTTAGTTTCGGTATTCATCAGGCGAAGTTTCACTTGCTTGCCAAATAAATGAGCTTGTTTTTCGTCAGAGGTATAAGAAATATAAACTATCCATTTATTATCAGGTGATGGGTGAGCAAACCAGTTAGAATTTTCATCGATTGTGAGTTGTTCTGGATTTGAGCCATCTGCCAACATCCGCCAAATTTGCATGTGTCCAGTTCGATAAGAATTGAAATAAATATATTTTCCATCAGAAGAATAATCTGGGCCGTCATCTAAACCTTCGGCGGTAGTCAATCTTTTTTCTTTGCCTCCGTTAACATCAATTGTATAAATGTCAAAATTATCATTGCGTTTCGCACAGTAAGCTAATGTTTTCCCATCGGCACTCCATCCGTGCCAGTATGACAAACCCTCTGTTGTAACTTTCCTCGGCTCACCACCACTAATTGGAAGTATATATACTTCTGATTTAAAGCCAGTAGGAGACGGAACGGATTTATCAGTATTACTTATTGCTAACCATTTTTTGTCTGGAGAAATACCGTGGTCATTGTTACAGGCTATTGCAAATCCAGTATTAAGTTCTTTTAATTTTTTTGAAACCAAATCTAAAGTATATATTTTACCTTTACTATTTAAAATGAGATAATTATCCGGGTGCCAGTTTGGAGCTTCAAAATGTTTGTTGATACTCAAAACCGTTTCAATTCTTCCATTGGTAATATCTACCGTTTGGATAAAGCTAGTGGTATCGGCCTTTGGTTTCTCCGGATTATAAAAATGAGCTGATTGCCCTACTAATTTCCAATTTCCTGCAAATTTCTCTAAAAGTCTAACCTCACGAGAGAGCGTTTCTTTACCGTTTGAGTCAATGGAAACCTCATCATGACTTACCCATGCAGTATTACCACCTATGCTCATTTTATAGTTGCTATGTATGGAAAACCCACTTCCTCCAAATAAACCAGTAGGTGGTTTGAGCATAGCCGAAGCATTTCTATCGAAACTTCGACCATCAGCAAAGGAAACCATATTTCGAGAATTTGATCCAATATGCCAGCATTCAGCATTTCCTTTGGCATCACCCATTCTCCAAGTAGCACCATCTTTTTCTAATAATTGCACAATGGCAAGCGAATCCTTTTGGAATTGCCCAAAAACATTGATAATAACTAAAGTGAGGGCGAAAGAGAAAATATATTTTTGCATGATTATTTTTTTGAAATAAATATCGAATACCTAATATAATGATAGTTTTCTATTATCTATAAAAAAGATAATACCTAAAACTATTTTCTTTATTTTTTAGAAAAAAGAATTTAAAGATTAAAAATCCAAGCTATAGACCTATTTTTACGAATAAGATTTTCAAGAAAATGTACATACAAAATGAACAAATTTGGTTTGGAAAAATATATTTCAAACTTATCCACTGACATTGTAATATTTGGTTGTGGAGAACAGGAGCTAAAAGTGCTTATTACACGACAAAATCAATTAGCGAAGCTGCTTATGTCTTCATCTTCAAATATCCGCAACATTTTACGAGGCTTTTTTAGCATAAATTTGGCGTTTCGCCTAACGAAGATCAGGGATTAAATTAAAAAATGCCACGAATCGAGACGCCCAAGCTGCACCAATAAACATTCGTGGCATTTATTTTCGATTTATAAATCTTTTTTCTTCAATGCCTTCACAGCGAAATCAGCTGCACGGGCGGTAAGTGCCATGTATGTAATTGATGGATTTACACATGAAGCAGATGTCATTGCAGCTCCATCGGTTACGAATACATTTTTGCAATCATGTACTTGATTAAAAGAATTTAGCACTGAAGTTTTAGGGTCACGTCCCATGCGGGCGGTTCCCATATCGTGAATACCCAAGCCCATGTGTGTTGGACGGTCATAAGGTGTTACATTTTTAAAACCTGCCGTTTCAAGCATTTCTACTGCTGAGGCAATGATATCCTTACGCATTGCCCAATCATTTTCAACAAATGCAGCATCAGTAACAATCATCGGGATTCCCCATTTATCTTTTTTCTCAGCGTCAAGATAAATTCTGTTAGTAGGATTAGGTAAAATTTCGCCAAAACCGCCAATACTGATAGCCCAAGCCCCAGGTTTAGTTAGTCCTTGCTTAAAATCAGCCCCGAAACCATCAGCACCAACACCCCTATTCCAACCTTCACGACTCGCTCCGCCTTGATACCCAAAACCTCGTAAATATGCGGCTTGTTTATCATTCCCCCAGTTTCTGAAACGTGGAATATACATCGCATTTGGGCGTTGACCATACACATAATCGTCTTCAAAACCTTCAATTGAGGCTGTCGCTCCCGAGCCTAATTGATGGTCCATCAGATTTCTACCTATTTGGTCGCTTTCGTTACCAAATCCATTTTGAAAACGATTCGATTTCGAGTTCAGCATCAAGGCTGCGGTATTTATAGAACCTGCATTCAAGAAAATAATTTTAGCAAAATATTCTTCGGTTAGCATGTTGTTTTGATTGATAATTCTCACACCAGAAGCTCGTTTTTTTTGCTCATCGTAGATAATTTCGGCCACAATCGAATCATGCAAAATACTCAAGCGATTGGTTCTCATAGCTGCTGGAATCGACCCAGATAATGAACTATAATAAGCACCATAAGGACAACCTCTTTGACATTTACTCCGGTATTGGCAAGATGCACGACCTAAAACAATATGAATGTCTTGCGGTTGTGTAAGATTCGCTACTCGACCGACAGTAACGGGGCGGTTGAATCTTTCCATCATTTTATTTTTGAAATGAGCCTCGGGAGCAAATAGGGGCATAGCTGGTAAAAAATGACCATCTGGCAAAACCTCTAAGCCTTCTTTCTGCCCACTTATGCCCACAAATTTCTCGACGTGCGTGTACCATGACTCTAAATCTTCATATCGAATCGGCCAGTCAATACCAATACCTTCTTTGGCATTTGACTCAAAATCATGTTTCCCCCATCTATACGACTGACGCCCCCAGTGCATTGATTTACCACCTGTATGATAGGCACGTATCCAGTCGAAAGCACGTTTTTCAATATATGGATTTTCTTTGTCATTCGTTAGATGATTCACAACCTCTTCACTTCCAAGACCCCAAAATCTACTATTTGCCCAACGTTCCTCTGCCGAAAGATTGGTAGTTTTGCCTCGGTGCTCAAAGTCCCAAGGTTCCTGCATGGCGGTATCATAATCTTCTATATGTTTGATTTCATGACCACGCTCAATCATCAATACTTTTAGACCTCTTTCAGTTAATTCTTTTGCTGCAAAACCGCCTGACATTCCTGAGCCGACTACGATAGCATCAAATGTATTATTTTTATTTGCTTTTATATTTAGATTCATGCATTTCAATTATTTAGGTCTTAATAAATTTACGATTGATTTGATTGAAGATTTACGAGTACTTTTTAAAGTAATTCTAAGGCTTTAGTCAAAATTTATTTTGCAATTCATCTTTAGTTTCGTAATTCCTAAATCAATAATCGTAAATCAATAAGCGTATGCCTTTTGATTAGGTTTTAGTTTGATTAGTTCGAGTTTTCCTGGAATTTGTACATATTCAAAAGAGGCTTTTAAACCAGCTTCTGAGGTAAAATAACCCAGTAGCGTAAGTTCTTTTATCAATCTCCAAAATGGCGTTGTTTTGCTGGTGATTTTCTTGGTTTCTTGTTCCAATAATTTTAAAACACCCCTTCTCTCATCTGTATTTAGCTCTAAGAACTTCACTTTTCCCATCGAATCTAAGCCATCTATAAAACTCTGATGCTCAGGCGTTTTATAGCAATCCTTCAACATCATTTCGATGAAAGCAGGAACACCGACGTCTTTTGCACCAGGCGTATTTGTTTTAGGAATAATTAGTTCAGCAATTTCGGCGACAATTCTTTGTTGAGTTTCGGTTAAGCTAAAAGCAGCTCCGTTGATATTGGGTTTTGTAGCGTTTTCCCAATTATCCATTGCCATGAGTGTTGGTGCAGAGAATACCCCACCCAACATCAAGGCTACATTTTTTATGACCTCTCTTCTTTTCATTTTTTAGGATTGAATAATTTCAAGAAACAAATATATTTATTCAATTTAATAATTCCATCATGTAGTCATTATTTATTCGTGTGGAAATTACACTTAATAAAGCAGCAGTGAATTTTGTAATAATTGGCAAACAAAAATTGGAATTTCGCCCTAATAAATATCAGGGCAAAAATCAACCAAAATCAATTAAAGTCCTGTTGATTTCTCCATTTCATCGTTGTATCTTGTACCCATTATTTTTACTTCTTCTGAAGCGGTTGTTAATTCTGCCAATTCTGAATCAGTAAAAGTTATGCTTACAGCTCCAATATTTTCGGTCAGACGATGTATTTTTGTCGTTCCTGGAATCGGCACAATCCACGGCTTTTGAGCCAAAATCCACGCTAATGCAACTTGAGCGTTAGTTGTTTCTTTTTCTTGAGCAAAATGTTCGATAACGCTAAGCAAATCTTTGTTAGACGCTCGTGCTTCTTCCGTGTACCTTGGTAAATTATTACGAATATCTCCTTCGGCAAATTTAGTTGTTTCATCTAATTTTCCTGTCAAAAAGCCTCTTCCGAGTGGACTAAACGGTACAAAACCGATTCCAAGCTCTTCGATGGTTGGAATAATCTCGGTTTCGTGTTGGCGTGTCCAAAGCGAATATTCTGACTGTAAAGCTGTTACGGCTTGCTCAGCATATGCCTTGCGAATTGTGCCCGCCCCAGCTTCTGAAAGTCCAAAGTGTTTTACTTTACCTTCTTTAATCAAATCTTTTACAGTTCCTGCAACCTCTTCAATTGGGATATTTGGGTCAACTCGGTGTTGGTAAAATAAGTCAATAACCTCAATTTTAAGCCTTTTTAAAGATTCTTCGGCCACTTTTCTAATATTTTCAGGGCGAGAGTTTACACCAGATATTTTCCCATCAACGATATTGAAACCAAATTTTGTAGCAATCAATACCTCATTCTTAAATGGTGCTAAGGCCTCTCCAACTAATTCTTCATTCGTATATGGTCCATAAACTTCGGCAGTATCAAAAAATGTAATTCCTTGCTCAAAGGCAGCACGAATCACTTTTATCATTGCTGATTTTTCACCGGCTGGTCCATACCCAAAACTCATTCCCATACAGCCAAGCCCAATGGCCGAAACTTCTAAGTTTTTTCCAAGTATTCTCTTTTTCATTGTTGATAAATTTAGATTTTTAAATTAATAAATATACAATATTTTTAAGCTTTTCTGAATTTCAATGGGCTTATTTCAAGGTGTTTTTTAAAGAAATTATTGAAATGAGTAACTTCTTTAAAACCTAAAGAAAATGCAATTTCGGATATATTCCATTTACTTTGTTTTAGCATGATTTTAGCTTCTTGTAAAAGCCGTTCACCAATTAAATTTGAAGTTGTTTTACCGCATGTTTCTTTTACCGAACGATTGAGGTGATTGATGTGAATATTTAGTTGATCAGCAAAATCTGAGGCAGTTCTTAGTTTAATTTCGATATGATTTTCGTCAATAGGAAACTGTCTTTCAAGTAATTCTAAAAACAACCAATAGATTCGTTGCGAAGCATTTATCGGTAATTGCTCTATGCGAGTCGATGGACGAGTTTTCATGGCAAAATGAATCAATTCATAAATCAGATTTCTGATGGAATCGTATTTATGAATATATTCAGAGTAGAGTTCAGTTTCTATTTTTTCATAAATTCCGCAAAGATGTTCAAATTGATTGTCATCCAATTCAAAAACGTGTGTACCCGTTGGCTGAAAAATCTCGTACTGAATCAGATTGCCAAATTGATTGAAGAAATCAGAATTATTTTTTGAAAGGTTTTTTTTGAAAATATATTATTCATAAGTCGTATTTTGAAAATTTTGATGATGCAAAATTATGCGGTTTTTCTACCATATCATAACACTTTTCAAAGCAAAACTTACGAAAATCAAACATTAATATCCAAACAAAAAGAGCGACGCAATGGCCGCTCTTTTTGTTTAAAATCTAACAATCAGCATTTTCTCTAAGACTGTGGATTGCTGATTATGGTGGACTTTATTATTCTTTCACCCTTACGGCTTTTGCCTCAAACATATTCATCAATGTTCCTTTCAAGTTATCGTTGTCAACTTTCGTTAAATCAAGTGATAAATCATAGCCTTGTGCTGAAAAATAAAGTACAATTTTCTCAGCTGTCTCTTCCAAGTTTGAAATTGGAATTTTTGGAGCTGCAGGATCAGCAGGTAACGAAAGTTCGCCTGTTAATTTACCATCTTTTCTTTCGAGTTTCGTTACAAATTTCACATCACCATTAGGCGTTCCGGCTACTGAAATCTCCCATTTAGTTGCGAAAAAATCGGTTGATTGAGCGAAAGTACTAAACGAAAGACCCAATACAAAAAGAATTACAAGAACACTTATTTTTTTCATTTTATTGCGTTTAGTGCTTCAGCACCCGTCGCCACGTTTGTTTTAAATTATTAAAAAATTTAAATCATACATTATTTTACTATAATGCCTTTTTTATTTGTTCGGTTTAACTATTTTTTTGGTTGTTTTTATTTTCATTTTAGAGAAGTTAAGAGAAATAATTTTACTCCTCCGTATAATTCAAATCCTTATGAAAAGTCTCTTCCAAATTACTCAAACCCCAAAAGGCCAACAAAATAGCTACAACACCAACAACCATTGCCGAATTTACAATGCCTATATAGGGACTTAAAAAACCAAATAACAAGGTTTGTGGAATAACCGTAGCACGGAGAATATTCAACGAGGACGTCGTTACGGTAGCTCTTATATTTGTTCCATATTGCTCAGCAGCGAGTGTCAACAATACAATAGAATAGCCGACACAAAAACCCAGAAACAATAAAATTCCATAATAAAGTGTGAGTGATTGATTGCCAACTGTAAAGAAAACCACTGCTGCAACAGCATACATTGATAAATATAGACGAATGGCTTTTTTACGACTTTTCAAGTATTGGCTCACAAATCCTCCAGTTAAATCACCAAAAGTTAGACCAATAAAATAATAGGTAAAAACTGTAGATACAGCTGGAATTTCGGTCATTCCCCAAGCTTTAGCAATTTCGGGTGTGAAAGTCATCACTACACCATTGACATACCAAACAGGAAAACCTAATACACAAATACTTATATACTTAATGATATAATCTTTATTTTTGAACAAAAGTCTTAAATTACCTTTGTTTAATGTTTTATCTTTTATGGCATTAAACAAACCAGATTCTAGTACGCCTAATCTTAAAATTAATAAGGCGAAACCCAATCCTCCACCCAACTGATAAGTAAATTGCCAAGTATATTTGCCGCCAATATATGCACCAACAATTGCACCTAACATTCCACTTCCACCAATAATAGCAGGGCCTATACCTCGATATTTTTGTGGCATTTGCTCAGTTACGAGCGTAATAGCAGCCCCCAATTCACCCGCTAAACCTACGCCAGCCAAGAATCTGAGCAATAAATATATCTCAAAATTTGAAGCATAAGCATTGGCAAAAGTTGCCGATGAATACAAAATTATTGAGCCAAAAAGCACCGAAAGTCGTCCCATTTTATCACCAATAATTCCCCAAACAAATCCACCAATCAACATTCCGACCATTTGAACATTGATCAATATAACTCCTTTTGAGAGTAATTCTGTTTCTGGAATGCCCAATTCTAAAAGGCTTTTCGAACGAACAATACTAAGAATAATTATATCATACAAATCAACAAAAAAGCCAAGTGCTGAGGCGATAATGGCTAACCAGATGTGTCTTTTCATAATTTAACTTTTAACCATTAGCACTATGCTTTTGGTATTTTCTTTCATGTTTAGTTTAATATTAATGACAAACAACTAAAAGATAATAGCAAAAATTAAACTCTTAAACTTGGCAAACCTACTCCAGCTGCATCGAAACCACCGTCGGCACAGATGATTTGACCATTGATATAAGTAGCTTGCGGGCTACACAAGAAATATACTGTGTTAGCAATTTCTTCGGTAGTTCCGTAGCGAGCTAAGGGAATAGCATCAGCGTAAGAAGTTCTAATATCTGCACTATGTACCAACCTTGCCATTTCGGTTTCTACTGGGCCTGGAGCAACAGCATTTACTCTTACACCTTTGTTGCCATATTCAACGGCTTGCTGTTTCGTAAGGTGCATGATAGCGGCTTTGCTCGTTCCGTAAGCAATACGTAAAGTACTAGCTCTTACGCCCGAAATACTTGCGATGTTTACAATACTTCCTTGCCCTGCAACCAAAGCGGGTAAACATGCTTGACTACAAAGAAATGTACCATTTAAGTTTACCGACATCACCGCACTCCAATCTTCAAAACTCACTTCTTCGGCGGGTTTAAAAATGGCAATTCCTGCATTATTTACGAGTGCATGAATAGCAGGATATTGATTAGTTATTTGAGTAAAAACTTCCGTAACCGATTGATGATTAGAAACATCACAGTTGAAAAACGAAAAGCCCTTTTGCTCTTTCAAGTTTTCTTCACATTTGGCAAGTTCGGTAGCATTAATGTCTAAAATCACTGCGTGATACCCTTCTTTATTGAATCTTTTGGCTATTTCTAAGCCAATGCCTCGTGCAGCACCCGTGATTATGGCTATTTTGCTCATATTTTTTGTTTATTCAACGCTTAAGAGACATTGCATCCAACATCTCTATGCGGTAATTTGAATTTATTTCAAGGTCCAATTGATAGCATTTTCAATGAGTTGAACGAAATTTCCATCTTTCCAGACAGATTCGTCATGTCCCATTGAGGTATAAAAAGTTTTACCTTTTCCAATATTTTTACACCATGCTATAGGATGGTCTATACCCATACCGAAGGTTTTGCCACTTGCCAAAAATGGCACGTCACCATTCGGAATGATGGTTTCGCCATTAATTGTATATAAAATATTAAAGCCTTTTTTACGAGGATTTTCAAAAAACACATACCATTCGTCGGTATGACTCCAAGGCTGAGAAATTTGTGCAGTAATCAAACTATCTGCTTTTGGTTCCAATAAAACATCCGTTTTCTGAAATTGTGGTTTGATTGGATGATGCGAAAATTCTGCCCCTATCAAATTCTGCACATACCAATCCCAATGATGAGAATTATCGCCCGAACCATGAATACCAATCAAACTTCCACCATTTTCTACGTATTGCTCTAAAGCTTTTTGTTGTTCATCATTCAATACTCTCCCAGTCGAATTATTGAAAATGATAGTCTTAAATTTTGAAAGTTGCTCGGCATTAAAAACGCCACCATCTTCGGTTTCGTAGAGAAACCAATTGTTTTTATTAGCTAAATCGGCAATAATTGGCTTTGATGAATCTATGGAAGCACCATGACGAAAACCAGTAGTTTTTGAAAATAATAAAACAGCAGCTTGAGTAGTAGGAAAAGCAATTTTTGGAGCTTCAGTTTCATAAAAAACAGGGAAACCATTTTTTATTTTATAGATGAACCCAGTTATAAGTATGCCGAGTAATATCATGATTGTCAGCACTGACCAAAGGATGATTTTTAAGCCTTTTTTCATTTTGTAAAATAGTGGTTAAATATTTACATAACAAATGTAAAATATTTTTTAATTTTAAATATGAATATTTTGGAACGTCTTGAGAAAAAATTTACTGGAGTCGCCAACAAAGCTCCGTATTTATAAATGTTTCGGAAATGAGATTTAGGTATTAATGTATTTATGCGAGCCATCACAATTGGGAAGCCTTTTTGAAAGCCCACAAGTGCAATCATTAAAGCCCTTTCCACTAAGGATTCTTTGGACATAACTTTCTATCCTCGACTCTCGAGATTTCGACTGTTTAGCACCTGAAAAATAGATATTGTATGCTCTTTGTCTGCCTGGTGTTAGTGCTTCAAAAGCGACTTTAAAGGTAGGGTCAGAATCGAATTTTTGCAGCAATTCATCAGGAAATACTAAATCAGTTTTACTTTTGGATTCTATTTTTAAACCTGCTTTTTCAACCTCGATAGCCTCGTAAATATATGCTTTCAAAGTTTGTTTCATATCAATAACTTTATGGATATCAGTAAATGGAATGATACGCCCCGACTGAGTGTTTTCGCCTGGTTTTTGCAGTATATTTTCTGAATCATGCAATAATACTCCTTTAAGAAAACTTACGAAACAGTAATCTTTAAATCCACCGAGGATAATAACATTTGTTTTATTGAAAGTATAGCACGGAACGCTCCATTTCAATTCTTCTGTTAATCCACAATCAAGAACGATTTCTCGTAGTTTCATTAATTCTTCTTGCCATTTTGTAGCTTTCTCAAAAAAAAAGTCAAGTTTAGGATTCATTTTTTAATCTCATTCGTTTTTGTTGTTCGTTAATATTGATTGTTTTTTCAAGCCTTGATAATCGAGTGGATTCCTGTTTGGCACTCATTATCCAATGTATCACTACATTTTTGTAGGAAGATGCTTGCTTCTTAAAAATATCCCACCCTAATTTATTCATTTTGAACTTAATTTCATAGTTTAAGGTAAAAATAGAAAGTACTTTGTTTACTTCTCAGTTTTTATTTAATTCAATGGTATAATTTCTAGCTGATGTCTTTTATAATTTTCTAATAAAAACACAAAAATACTAAGTGAGATAAAACCTGTTTTTAAAAAAAATTTGAATTGATACTTTTTTTAAAAATTTGGTAAATAATCCATTAAAAAAATATACGTTTTGATGTTAAAGTTTGGTGAAAATACCTGAGTAGTAAGACTCATATTACAAGCTCTTAATTTCTGCCTATACCATATTTGATAAGCTAATAAGGTGAAACCCCCACCGAAACCCAACCTCCATCAATGACAAGATTTTGCCCCATAATTTGCCGAGATAAGGGTGATACCAAAAACAAAGCGGCATTGGCAATATCTTCGACAGTCGCTGGTCTGAGAGACGGTGTAATCCTAGACCAAGTATCAATATATTCGGTATCTTCGAGTGTGCGTTCGGTTAATGTTGCCCCCGGAACAATGGTGTTAATATTGATTTTGTGCGGTGCCAAATCCACAATTAGGTTTTTGGACAGTTGGTCAATGGCGGCTTTGGTCATTCCGTAAGCAGCCAAATTGAGGTGGGCCGCATGGGCAGTTACCGATGATGTTAGTAAAATACTTCCGCCCTGCCCTTGTAAAACCATTTGTTTGGCGGCGGCTTGTGTCAAGAAAAACGTTCCGAAAAGGTTGACTTGCAGCAATTTATTCATTGATTCTGGTTGATATTCTAAGAAATCTCCGAAGGTCGTAATTCCTGCATTTGCAACCAAAATATCTAATTTCTTGAAAGTTTCCACTGTAAATGCCACAATGTCTTGGATGGTTTTTATTTCTGAAATATCTCCACCGAAGGCCACGCAATTTCCGCCTTGCTCTCTGATTTTTTTACTGGCCGAATTCGCCAAATCTATATCAATATCATTTAAAACTACCTTTGCTCCTTGTTCAGCGAGTTGCCGAGCCACTTCAAAACCGATACCCACACCTGCCCCCGTAACGATGGCTACTTGATTATTGAAAAGTTTGTTTTGCATGATTTGTTTAACACGATTTAGTTTTTGTGATTAGCTATGTAAAAGTATCAAATTTCTTAATTTATTTAAACGTGTTTAGAGGGGTATTTCAGATAAAATAACATTAATTTCAATACTTAAATAAGGGATAATACGAATTTAAGCGATAAGAATTTATTAAATAACTTATTAATAATCAAGATTTTATCGCCGCGGCGAACCGTCGCTGCGGCAAACCATCGCCGCGGCGAACCTTCTCGAATCCCGTTTCTTGTATTTCAATACTAATAAAATATGTAACAGGAAAAAATCAAACGGCAAGCATCATTTTGCTTCAATAATAGCAACCGTAAGACGTACAACACAAACAAGTTTTTGTTCTTCTGAAGTAATTCTTATATCCCAAATATGAGTAGTGCGGCCAAGATGTATCGGTGTGGCTTTTCCATAAACCCAGCCACTGCTTACCGAACGAACGTGATTGGCATTAATTTCCAGGCCAACTGCCCTTTGTTTTTCCATATCATCCAATACCATTACTGAAGCCATACTTCCGAGTGATTCGGCCAAAACTACCGATGCTCCGCCATGCAGAATTCCAAAAGGTTGTTTGGTACGGTGGTCAACGGGCATTTTGGCAGATACAAAATCTTCACCTATTTCCACAAATTCAATTCCCAAATGGTCTCCCATTGAAACTTCACCAAATTGTTTTGTCAAATCAAACTTATTCTTAAATATCATTTCTAATTAATATTTTTGGTATTTTAAAATATTTTTAAATTTATAGTCTAGCCTAAAGTTATAGTTTAATATTTCGTAGTTTTGCGGCTTTATTAGTTTTGGGGTCAAAACTAAGCTTTGTTTTAGATAGTTTCAATTTTAAATACTGATATTTTGCTTACCAAAACAATTTATTTGATTCGTCACGGAGAAACTGAGTTCAATCGCCGAGGAGTTGTTCAAGGCAGTGGTATCGATTCAGACCTAAACGAACTTGGCTTTTTACAGGCAAGGGCTTTTTTTGATGATTATCAAGATATCGAGTTCGATAAAATTTATACTTCGAAGCTACGCCGTACGGTACAATCAGTTCAAGAATTCATCAATCTTGGTATTCCCTACGAGCAATTTGAGGGCCTCAATGAAATAAGTTGGGGTGAAAAAGAAGGAAAGGTACCAAATTATCTCGAAGACGAAAATTATCTAAAAATTATCGCTAATTGGGGCAATGGTAAAACTGATATTCCAGCAGCTACTGGTGGTGAAACCCCAGAACAAGTATTGGATAGACAAAAATTGGCTTTTAAAGAAATAATTGCTCGTTCTGACGAAAAAATGATTTTAGTAGCCATGCACGGACGTGCAATAAGGATTCTACTTACGCACTTGCTTGACCTTCCTCTTTCAGAAATGGACACCTTTAATCATAGCAATTTATGCCTTTATCGCTTAAGTTATGATTATCAAACAAAAAAGTTCAGTCTTGATTTAGCTAACGACACCGAACATTTGACCAAACTCTTGGTAAAATAATATGTCCGCTTATTGAATCATTTTCCCATTGATGTAGAAAACCCGTCTTTTTAGTCGGGTTTTCTGTATTTTTATTAATGTTTAAAATATATTTTTAAATCAAAAAAGCTATGAATGTTTTATGAGTAAAAATAAATTATATTGGTTATTTCAGATAATGGGCTGGTCACTTTATTTCGGAAATGAGGTATTTGTGTATTCAGTACAGTATGGTTTTGAAAATCAGATGATTTTTCAAGCATTTGCCAATATAATTTTGGCCATTTTTTTGACTCATTCTTTCAGATACATCGTAAAGCGTTATAATTGGATAATCATTCCAATGCCTCAATTAGCTATTAGAGTAATTTTAGGGGTTTTTGTTATGACCGATTTCATGGTAGCCCTTAACCTTCCGTTAGACGCCAAATATACAGGCCAACTTCTTCGCGAAAATCCAATTCTTGCCATTGAGTATTTTATCAACCTCTCAAAACCAACAATGGTTTGGGTACTAGTTTATATTTTTTATCATTATTCAGAAGAAAAACGCCAACGAGAAATCGAGCAACTCAAACTTCGTAATTCTATAAAAGAATCGGAAGCCAAAGTACTAAAGGCTCAAATGAACCCTCATTTTATATTCAATGCACTAAATAGCATTAGAGCGTTGGTTTACGAAGACCCCATCAAAGCCCAACAAGTTATCACTCAACTATCGAATATTCTAAGAAGTTCACTTATCGCTGATCGCCGCACAACTATTTCGCTCAAAGAAGAACTTCGTACAGTTGAAGATTATTTGGCACTCGAAAAAGTACGTTACGAAGGGCGACTTCAATCAAAATGGGTTATTGATGAAAATACATTAGGAATTCAGGTGCCACCCATGATGCTTCAGACTTTAGTAGAAAACGCAATTAAGCATGGTGTCCAAAAAGCTATCAGCTGGGGTTTTATCGAAATCAATACAAGAATTATTAATGATAAACTTCAAATAAAAATCAGAAATACAGGTCAATTACGCAGTACTGACTCGGATTCTGAATCAGGTGGTTTTGGGCTAAAAAATACCGCTCAACGACTTGATATTCTTTACGGTTCAGATTCGTCCTTCAAAATTTACCAAGAAGACCACCTGACCGTTTGTGCGGAAATAGAGATTCCAACCAGAAACAATGATACAAAAAACAATAATGTCTTGCTCGATTCATCAAATATTCGGGCGGCGAGCTAAGATTGTTTACTGTTAGACTGGTTATTCGTTACTGGTTTAGGGTAATAATTGATTTTCTGATAACCAATTTCCTAATAACCAATTTCCTAATAACTAATATACCAATAACCAATTTTCCAATAACTGATATAAAAATAACCAATCAACAAATGAAAGCACTTATCATAGACGACGAACGCTTGGCTCGCAATGAATTGCGTCGTTTGTTAGAAAATTTTCCAAAAATTGAAATAATTGGAGAAGCAGCCAACGCCGATGAAGCACTTAATCTAATTGATGAATTATCGCCTGATTTATTATTCTTAGATATTCAGATGCCTGGAAAAAATGGCTTTCAGCTACTTGAAGCAATTGAAGGGAAAGTGCCAGAAATTATCTTTACTACTGCTTATGACGAATATGCACTTAAAGCTTTTGAGTTTAACGCACTTGATTATTTGATGAAGCCAGTTGATATACAACGCTTGGCCGAGGCAATTCAGCGTGTAGAAGAAGAGCAAATACATGAAGTAGAACGTAAAGAAGGCATCAAACTTTTAGGCGAAAATGACCAAGTTTTTGTGAAAGATGGAGAAAAGTGTTGGTTCGTAAAGTTGGTTAAAGTGCGTTTGTTTGAATCAATGGGCAATTATGTGCGTCTGCACTTCGACGAGCAAAAACCAATGATTCTTAAATCGTTGAATAGTCTAGAAGAACGTCTTGACCCAAAAATATATTTTCGTGCCAATCGAAAGCACATCATTAATTTAGCTTGGATTGACAAAATTGAACCATGGTTTTCAGGTGGACTTTTAGTAACCTTGAAAATTACTGAAAAAGGCACTGCTACCGAGAAAATTGAAATTTCTCGCCGACAAGCAATCAAATTCAAAGATTTGATGTCATTATAATCAATTTTCTACGCATAAATATAGACGTTGCAACTCAACGTCTATACCAAACACCTCCAACTATCTTTCATTTTAGCAAGAAAATTAGAAAATAGACACTCCATAACTCGCCTTTTTATTGTGGATTTTCTTAGATTTGTTTAACTCAACGAACATCGAAGAAATAAATGACAGCAAAATCAAATTTAGACAAACTCCAAATTCTAAACCTCAAAAATGACGAAGCACTTTTGGGTGGAGGCGAGAAAAGAATTGAAGCTCAACATAAAAAAGGGAAACTTACTGCTCGTGAACGCATAGAACTATTGCTCGATGAAGGAACATTTGAAGAAATTGGCAAATTTGTGATGCACCGCAGCAAAGATTTTGGCTTAGACAAAGAGTATTATTTGGGTGATGGCGTAGTGACTGGTTATGGTATAATTGCAGGGCGTTTGGTCTATGTTTTTGCTCAAGATTTTACGGTTTTTGGAGGTTCACTTTCTGAAACTTACGCTGAAAAAATCTGTAAAATAATGGATATGGCCATGAAAAATGGAGCTCCTGTAATTGGTTTGAATGATTCGGGTGGAGCAAGAATCCAAGAAGGTGTAAACTCATTGGCAGGCTATGCCGATATTTTCTACCGCAATACCTTGGCTTCGGGCGTAATTCCACAGATTTCAGCTATTATGGGGCCATGTGCAGGCGGAGCGGTTTACTCGCCTGCCTTAACTGACTTTGTAATTATGGTTGAAAATACTTCATATATGTTTGTAACAGGACCAAACGTAGTAAAAACCGTCACCCATGAAGATGTGAGCTCAGAAGAATTGGGGGGAGCAATAACCCACGCTACAAAATCGGGGGTTACGCAATTCGTCTCAATAAATGAAATTGAGTGCATCAACGACATTAAAAAACTCTTTAGCTACATTCCTTCTAATTGCGAAGAGCAACCTCCTTTTGCTCAATATGCGACAAATGGAAATGAAAAGCGTCCAGAATTAAACAAATTAATGCCCGAAAACCCCAACCAACCTTACGATATGCGTGAAGTAGTAAAGCAATTGGTTGACGAAGGTAGTTTCTTTGAAGTACATAAAAACTTTGCAGAAAATATTGTCGTTGGTTTTGCTCGAATCGGTGGACGTTCAATCGGAATTGTAGGAAATCAGCCAGCAGTAATGGCGGGTGTTCTTGATATTAATGCAAGTATAAAAGGTGCGAGATTTGTACGTTTCTGTGATTGTTTTAATATACCTATTTTGGTTTTGGAAGATGTTCCAGGTTTCTTGCCAGGCACTGACCAAGAATGGAAGGGAATTATATCGCACGGTGCAAAACTCCTATATGCTTTCTGCGAGGCAACCGTTCCACGCATAACCGTAATTACTCGCAAAGCTTACGGCGGTGCATATTGCGTAATGAACTCAAAGCACATTGGTGCAGATATAAATTATGCTTGGACTTCGGCCGAAATTGCGGTAATGGGTGCTGCAGGTGCAGCCGAGATTATTTTCAAAAAAGAGATTTCGGAGGCAGAAGATTCAGTCGCTGAATTAAAAAACAAAGTAGATGAATACACCGATAAATTTGCCAATCCGTATATGGCGGCAAACCGTGGCTATATCGACGAAGTAATTAATCCAACCGATACTCGTGAAAAACTTTTGAAGGCATTTAAAATGCTTGAAAATAAGGCAACAAATTTACCTCGCAAAAAACATGGAAACATTCCTTTATAAATAACAACCTTGCTTTTTGAGAACCGAGGAAAAGGTCATGATACAAGAGATGCAAGACCGTTCGCCGCAGCGATAAATTACTCTTTATCAATATCTATAGTATTTGAATTTATCGTTTAATATTTCTCTTTACTTAGGCTTCCCTTGAAAATTACCTTTTAGATTTTACCAAATAGGAAAATCACTTCATTTTTGGAGTGGTTTTTCTATTTCAAATAAGATA